>JBDZVK010000474.1:0-1621 GCA_040255725.1 Actinomycetota bacterium | reverse complement strand
GTGGCGACGCGATCCCGTGCACCACCCAGCCCGACGGGGTGCGCTTCTGCCATGGGTCCTCCACCGGTGACGCCGGGGTCGACCTGAGACTGAAGAGCTTCGACGGCGTGCCACTCGACATCTACGTGACCCTCCCCTCGGTGGCGACCGCCGGAGCACGGCCGCTCATCGTGCAGAGCCACGGCTGGGGCGCACCACCGAGCGGCCCCACCGACGCCCAGTACGGCGGGCCAACCGCGGCGCAGTGGGCGGCGAAGGGGTACGTGGTCGTCCAGCTCGCGGCGCGCGGCTGGGGCGATTCGTGCGGCACCGAGGCGTCGCGGCAGGTCGACGCGGCGGCGTGCGCGGAGGGCTACATCCGACTCGACGACGTCCGCTACGAGGTGCGCGACATCCAGTACGTCGCCGGCCTGCTGGTCGACGACGGCCTCGTCGACCCGGCACGCATCGGGGCGATCGGCGAGTCCTACGGCGGCGCGTCGACGTTGGCCCTGGCGACCCTGCGGGACCGGGTGATGCAGCCCGACGGCACGTTGGTTCCGTGGCGGAGTCCCGACGGGGTGCCACTGCGCGTCGCGGCCGCGGTGCCGCTGTACACCTTCAGCGATCTGGTCACGGCCCTCGCGCCGAACGGACGGACCTTCGTCGACCGGGTCACGCCACCGGCCGACGACCTGTCACCGGTCGGCGTGTGGAAACAGTCCATCGACACCGGTCTGCACCTGGTCGGCCAGCTCAACGGCTACTACGCGCCCCAGGGCAGCGACCCCGAGGCCGATATCGACACCTGGTTCGCGGCGCTCAGCGGCGGCAACCCGGCCGCGAACCCCCAGATTCCCGGCATCGTCGAACAGGCGGCGCGCTACCACTCGCCGTACCACCTGCTGGCCGGCACCTACGGGGTCGAGGCAGTGCAGCCACCACCGCTGTTGTTCGTCCAAGGGTTCACCGACGAGGTCTTCCCGGTGGACGAGACGCTGCGTTACGTCCAACTCGCAAAATCGCTCTACCCCGATGCCCAGGTCGGCATGTACTTCCTCGACGGCGGCCACCAGCGCGGACAGAACAAGGCCGCCGACGGCGCCCGGGTCGGCGCCGACATCGAGGCGTTCTTCCAGCATCACCTCGCCGGGCTCGGCGCCGCGCCGGTCACCGGCGTGACCGCCCTCACCCAGACGTGCCCCGCCGACGCACCCTCGGGCGGGCCGTTCCACGCGGCCACCTTCGACGCGCTTGCCGCCGGATCGGTGACGTACCTGTCGGATGCGACGAACTCGGTGCGATCGGACGCCGGCGACCCGGCCGTGGCCAAGGCACTCGATCCGGTACTCGGTGGGCTCGCCTGCACGACCGTCCCGGCGACCGACCAGCACGACGGCGTCGCCACCTACCGACTCCCGGCCGCGCGGGGCACCGGCTACACGCTGCTCGGGGCGCCGACGGTCACCGTCGACATCGCCACGACCGGCGCCAACGCCTTCCTCGCGGCTCGGCTGTTCGACGTCGACCCGGCCACCGGCAAGGCCGTGCTCGTGACCCGGGGCGTCTACCGGGTCGACCCGGCGCATCCCGACGGCACGGTGACGTTCCCGCTCCAGGCGAACGGGTGGCATTTCGCCGC
>JBDZVK010000113.1:0-8204 GCA_040255725.1 Actinomycetota bacterium | reverse complement strand
TTTCGGGAGAACAATCGAGGGACCGGCCGGGGGAGGCCGGTCCCTCTGGGGACCATCGAGCGGAGGGGGGCCACTCGAGGTTCTGTCCGGAGGAGACGTCAGTGCGTCTCGACTCCGGTTGCTGGTGACCATGCTCGCGCACAGCTAGCAATCTGTCCAACTGTTCTGAACGATAGTTCGCATCGTTTTCGGCTATCGTCTCAGGCGATGGACCTCCGCCAACTCGCCGCGCTCACCGCGGTCGGCGAACACCGGAGCTTCTCCGCCGCGGCCCGGAGTCTGCACACCGTGCAGTCGAACGTGTCTGCCCACGTCGCCAAGCTCGAGAAGGAACTCGGGGTCGTGCTGGTGGATCGCGCCGACTGCTCGTTCACCGACGCCGGTGAACTCGTGGCCGCCCGGGCCCGCCGGATCGAAGCCGAACTCGACGCGCTCGGCGGCGACCTCGCCTCGAGCGACCAGTCGGTGACCGGAGCCGTCCGCCTCGGGATGATCGGGACCACCGCCCGGTGGCTCATCCCGTTGTTGCTGCCCCAGATCGCGCACCGCCACCCGGGCATCCGACTCACCATCGTCGACGCGACCACCACGTCGCTCATCCCCCAGCTCCTCTCGCGGCGCCTCGACGTGGCCGTCGTCAACCTCCCGGTGCACTCCGAGGACGTGTCCGCCGAACTCCTCTTCGAGGAGCAGCACGTGCTCATCGTCCCGACGGATCATCCGCTGAGCGGGTTGGACGAGGTCGGCCCGACCGAACTGGCACGCCACGCGCTGCTCCTGCCGCCACCGGGCACCTCGTTCCGTGACGAGCTCGACCTGGCGATGGCACGCTTCGGGGTCCGTCTCGAATCGGCCGCAGAGGTCGACGGTGTGCGTCTCCTGGCCACGCTGGCCTTCGAGGGATTCGGCGCCGCGATCGTCCCGTCGAGTGCTGCGTCACGACGGGCGGGTTCGGAATGGTCGCGCATCGGGATCACCGGACTGGATCCGCGGGCGGTCGGACTCGCCACCGAGCGACGGGCGCTGCTGTCGAACGCCGTTCGCGCCGTGCACGCGAGCGTCCTCGAACTGTGCCGCGAACACGCCGCCGAGTACGTCGAGATCCACCCCCGCACCGTTCGACCCGGGGAAACAGGAGGTCGACCCGAGGAAGCAGGAGGTCGCCCCGCAGCCCACTAGGCTCGCTTCGAGAGGGTGCCGCGGCATGCCCCGGGCCCGATGGCACCGGAACCGCAGCAACGAACGACAGCAGGCAACTTCCAGGGAGTGACGCCGTGGCCGAGAGCGTAACGATCACCGACAACCGGACCGGGGAGGCGCTCGAGATCCCCATCGTCAACGGTGGCATCGACGCGCGCGAGTGGAACAAGCTCCTCGGCAACATCTGGTTCTACGATCCGGGCTACGCCCAGACCGCCTGTACCGAATCGGCGATCACGAAGATCGACGGCGAGGCCGGCACCCTGCACTACCGCGGCTACCCCATCGAGCAGCTCGCCGAGAACTCGACCTACCTCGAGGTCGCCTACCTGCTCATCTACGGCGAACTTCCCACCGTGGCCCAGTTCGAGGCCTGGCGGCACGAGATCACCTACCACACGTTCATCCACGAGAACGTCCGCAAGCGTTTCATGGAGGGCTTCCACTACGACGCCCACCCGATGGGCATGCTGGTCTCCGCGTTCGGCGCGCTGTCGACCTTCTACCACGAGGCCAAGCAGATCGACGACCCGGCCGTCCGCCACAAGCAGATCGTCAGGCTCGTCGCCAAGGTGCCGACCCTGGCGGCGTGCGCCCACCGCTTCAGCGTCGGGCAACCCTTCGTCTACCCCGACAACACCCTCGGGTTCGCCGCCAACTTCCTGTCGATGATGTGGAAGATCGCGGAACCGCACTACGAGGCCGATCCGGTGCTCCAGCACGCGCTCGACGTGCTGTTCATCCTGCACGCCGACCACGAACAGAACTGTGGCGCCGCGGCGATGCGGGTGATCGGCTCCGCGCACGCGGACCCGTACTCGGCGTGTGCCGGCGCGGCCGCGGCTCTGTACGGTCCCCGCCACGGCGGAGCCAACGAGGCGGTGATCCGCATGCTCACCGAGATCGGCTCGATCGAGAACGTCGACGCCTTCGTCGCCGATGTCAAGGCCGGCCACGGACGCCTGCAGGGGTTCGGCCACCGCGTGTACAAGAACTACGACCCGCGGGCCCGGATCATCAAGGACATCGCGCACGACGTGTTCGAGGTGACCGGCAAGAACCCGCTGCTCGACATCGCCCTGAAGCTCGAGGAGACCGCTCTGAGCGACGAGTACTTCGTGTCGCGGCGGCTGTACCCCAACGTCGACTTCTACTCGGGGTTGATCTACCAGGCGATGGGCTTTCCGATCGACACCTTCACCGTCCTGTTCGCCATCCCCCGCGTCTCGGGTTGGTTGGCGCACTGGCAGGAACTGCTGGAGCAGGACCAGCGGATCGCTCGACCGCGGCAGCTCTACATCGGTCACGAGCCCCGCGACTACGTCGCCATCGCCAACCGCTGACCCGGACGGGCGACGTGGCGCCGTGACGTCCACCACCGGCACGGTCCCGCCGCCGGCGGCGGCACCGCCCGACTACTACGTCAACTCCTGGGCCGGGCGCATCTCGCAACGACTCGCCGGTCGGGTCGTCGATTCGATGATCGCGTTCGGTTGCATCGTCGCGGCGATCGTGTTCGGCCCGCAGGGTCGTCCGCTGGCCCAGGATCTCGTCATCGTCGCGCTCGTGTCGGCGATCGAGACCGTCTCGATCACCCGCACCGGAGCGACCCTCGGCATGCACGTGGTCGACCTGCGCGTCGCGGTCGTCGGTCGCCCGGGACGCCCGGACTGGCTGACGGCGCTGCGCCGAAGCGTTCCGGTCGCGCTGTGCTATCCGATCCTGGTTCCCGGCACGTTCGTCGTGCTCGTCATGCCGTTCGCGCTGCTGATCTCGATCGCGTTGTCGCCGTTGCGCCGCGGCTTCCACGATCGCTCCTCCGGCACGGTCGTCGTCCACGAGGGAGCCCCTCGACTGCTCACCGAAGATCACCTGGCGAGTTGGTGGCAGCCCGACCATGCGGTGGTGCTGTCGCCGTGGGGCAGGGTACCGGGGCTCTACGACCGCCGCCGCGCCCGGGCCCACCGGCTCGACGACGCCTGGTGGCTCGCCGCCGTGATCATGGTGGCGACCATCGCCTCGGTCGGCATGCGCGACGTCCCCATGCTCTGGTTGTGGTCGACGTTGCTCTGGCTCGTGGTCGTCTCCGTCGACGAGGCGTGGTGGGTCTCCACGCGCGGCGCGACCCCGGGACACCTCCGGGCCGGCTACCTGGTCGTCGATCTCCGCACGGGAGCGAAACCGAGTCGCCGGCGCGCGATCGTGCGCGCCGTGGTACTGGCCCCGCTGCTGTACATCCCGCCGCTGATGCTCCTGCTCGGCCTCTGGGTCCACTCCTCGTCGCTGCACCGCGGACCCCACGATCTGCTCGCCCGGACGATCGTCGTGGAACCCGGGTACGTTCCTCGCCGGTTCGCTCCGGCACCGGCACCGCTGCCACGAGCACCGGTCGTGGCGCAACCCGTCTGGTATCCGACACCGGGAAGCTGGATACCGGCCCTGCCTCCCCCACCGGTCGATCCGTGGACCGGGCCCGCCGGTCCCCCGCCGCCAAGCGTCCCAGGGCCGTTCTGACATGGCCTATCCGTTCGCTGACGAGCACCCAGCCCGGTCGCTGGCGTGGGGGACCTGGGCGCTGCTGTTGGCCTGCACGGTCGTGTTCGCCTTCGCTCAACCCAAGGGGATGCAAGGGCTCACCCACGGGCTCACCATGGCGGACGACGCCGCGGCCGAACTCCAGATCCAGCACTTCCAGGACCGTTGGGCACTCGTTCCCTGCGAGATCACCCACGACCGCAGCATCGCCGCCGGTGCCGCGTGCAACGGCCACCCGACCGACCGGCCGGGCGCGTACGCGGCCAAGAACGTCTGGTTGCCCTTCGTCACCGCCCTCTTCCTCCACGCGAACGTGTTCCATCTCATCGGCAACCTGCTGTTCCTGTGGGTGTTCGGCAGAGGCCTCGAGGAGCGGGTCGGCAGCGCCGGGGTCGTCGGTCTGTTCTTCGCCGGCGGAATCGTGGCCTTTCTGGGCTACGTCGCGTTGTCGCCGGAGAGCACCGTGCCGGTTCTCGGCGCATCGGGAGCGGTCGCTGCGATCATGGGCGCGTTCCTGGTCCTGCAGCCGCGTCGACGGCTGTTGAGCTTCGTGTACGCGGCCGGGGTCCAGGTGGTGTACCTGCCCGCGTGGGCACTGCTCGCCTTCTTCTTCGTCTCGCAGTTCTTCACGACCGAAGGCACCCGGGTGGCCTGGCAGGCACACGTCACCGGCATGCTCTTCGGCATGGCCGTGGCTGCCATCTGGTGGTGGCGTGACCCGACCCTCGCGGGTGGGCGTGTCGGCGGACCGGGTCGCGACGGCCCCGCCTCCGGTGCGGCGCCGGCGGCACCGGTCGGGTCGGAGATCCTCGCCACCAGCGCCTGGCCGACCAACCTGCCGCTCCATCCGCCGACGATCGCGGCGGGGGATGCCGGAGTCAGTGGGCTTCGAGGCGACGAACCGGCAGGCGCTCTTCGGGCGTCGACAGATCCATCCGCACCCGGACATCGGTGACGGCGGTCCCCTCCGTCGACACGATCGCCGGATCGAGGACGACGGCGGCCACCTCGGGGACCGTCTCGGCCAGGACCGACAAGCGCTGCAGAAGCTGGACGACCGACGCGATCGCCGTCTCGGCGTCGGCCTCGTCGAGATGCGCCGAGCCGACCTGGGCATCGGCGAACGCACCGCGCAGGCCGGCCCGGTCCACCATCGAGTAGGCGTCGGTGTCGGAACACGGCACCACCTGGACGGCGGGTGGTCGTGCCGCGGCCGTGAACGCCCGGTCCACCTCGAGGGTGAGGACCGCACCGACGAGGTCGCTCCGGACGAACCCGATCCGGACGTCGACCCCCGATCTGGCCATCTGCTGGACGACGCACATGTCCATCGCCGTGCCGAGGAACGTCCGCATCCGACGGTACGCCCGCTCGAGTTCGGCCGGGTCGTGCACGTCGACCGCCACGCCTCCCGCCTCGGTCTTGGCCGGCCGGGCGACCCCCGCGGCCTTGAGTGCCACGGGCCAGCCGATCCGCTCGGCCACGGCGATCGCCTCGGTCGCCGACCGTGCGAAACCGCGGTCGACGACGGACGCGCCGACGGCCGAGACCAGACGGGCCGCCAGATCGGGGTCGAGCCATCCCGAGCCGGCGCCGCGCGCGTCGTCGGCCGCGACGGCGAGCTTCTCACCGTCGACCAGGTCGGTGTCGGGCAGCCGGCCCGGGTCGCGGTCCAGCCATTCGCCGTAGCGGACGATGCGCCCGACGGCGCGTACGGCCCGTTCGGGAAACGAGAAGACCGGTACCGCGGACCTCGCCGAAGGGTTGGTCCGCGGCCGCAGACCCAGGTACGTGGCGACGACCGGCACGGGCGAATCGGTCGCTGCTTCGGTGATGTGCGGTTCGAAGGCGTCGATCGCGCCGGGTGTCGACGGCGTGCACAACACGAGCACGGCATCGACACCGGGGGCGTGGCACAGCGTCCGCAGCGCATCGCCGAACGTCGCCGGCTCGACGTCGAAACCCAGATCGACCGGGTTGGCCCGACCCATGCAGGTCACGTCCGCCGGGACGAGATCCACCCCCGCCGCGGCGTCGAGTGCGAGGACGGCCGGGCTCCGGGCGTTCGACAGGATCGCCAGTCGTCGACCGCGGGCGATGGGCTGGTGGGTGAGCACGAGCGCGACGTCCAACAGCTCCGAGAGCGTGTCGACCCGGATCATCCCCGTCTGCGCCAGGAGCACGTCGGTGTCGGTCGACACGGGGAGACCGGTCCCCCAGGAGTCCAACGGGAGCGCTCCCCCGCTCTTGACCGCGACGACGGGCTTCGAACGGGCCAGTCGTCGTGTCGTGCGCGCGAACGTCGCCGGGTCACCGAAGCTCTCCAGGTACAGCAGGACGAGGTCGGTGGCCGCGTCGTCGGTCCAGTAGCTCAGCAGGTCGTCGTTGGTGACGTCCGCCTGGTTCCCCAGTGAGACGAACGTCGAGATCCCCAGTCCGCGTCGTGCGGCGTGCTCGATGATCGCGGCCCCCAGGGTGCCCGACTGCGACGACACGCCGATGGCACCCTCCAGCGGGTGCACGTCGACGAAGGTGGCCGCGAGTCGCACGTCGCTGGCGGTGTTGATCACGCCCATCGAGTTCGGCCCGAGCACCCGCATGCCCCAGCGGCGGGCCCGGGTCACGAGCTCCCGCTCGAGACGCTCCCCTTCGTCGTCGACGTCGGAGTAGCCCGCGGTGATGACGACCAGGGCGTGCACGTGCCGCCGCGCACACTGCGTGACGACCGCGGGGATGGCGTCGCGGGGGACGCAGACGACGGCGACGTCGATGTCGTCGGGAACCGCGGCGACCGACGGCCACGCCGCGACGCCGGCGATCTCGTCGGCCGCCGGGTTCACCGGTACGACCGTGCCGGTGAACCCGTGCTCGGCGATGCTCCGGAAGACCAGATGACCGATGGCATCGGGGCGACGCGAGGCACCGATCACCGCGATCGACCGGGGCGCGAGCAGTCGGTGGATCGACTTCGAGAACGCGGCCTGGGCCCGCATCGACACGAGGCGTCGAGCCTCGTCGGTCGGCTCGATCCCGAGGGTCACCTCGATGACCCCGTCGGCAAAATGACTCTTCACGTCGAACCCGGCCCGGGCGAACACGGACAGCATGCGGCGGTTCTCCGGCAGGACCTGGGCGATGAAGCCGCTGAGCCCGTGGGCGCGGGCTGCGGCCGCCAGATACTCGAGCAGCATCGTCGCCACCCCCCGACCGCGGTGTGCCTCGTCGGTGAAGAAGGCCACCTCCGCGAACTCGGTGGTCGGGTACCGGTCGTAACGTGCGACTCCGACGAGTTCGGATCCGATGAGCCCGATGAAGGCCATCCGGTCCACGTAGTCGACCCGGGTGAGCCGCTCGAGATCGGCCTTGCTGAGCGTCGGCCGCGGCGAGAAGTACCGGAAGTAGATGCTCTCGGGCGACTGGCGAGCATGGAACGCCTCGAGCAGGCCGACGTCGTCGGGCCCGATGGGCCGCAGATGCATCGTGCCCCCGTCGGCCAGCAGCACGTCGGCTTCCCAGGTGTCGGGTGCATCCACGGCGTCCACGCTACGTTGTCGTCCCATGACGCAAGCGTCGTCGCCGACCATGTCCCCGAGCGCGGGGTACGCAATCGCCGGTCGCACCGTCACCCTGCCGGTGCAGATCAGCGAGGCGCGCCAGTGGGCGACGACCTGGTTGGTTCCGGCGAGTGCCGCGCAGGCCATGATCGACTACTCGGGCCTCGAGGTGGCCCAACCACTTCCGGGCAAGGCGATCTTCTCGCTCGCCTTCGTCGACTACCTCGACGGCGATCTCGACGCGTACCACGAGGTGGCGTTCTCGTTGGTGGTCCGCCGGCACGACGCGCCGCCACCCGCGTCGGCGTGGGATCACGCACGGGCGTTCCGGACCGGTGACACCGGCGCGTTCATCCACGACCTCCCGGTCGACCAGGAGTTCACCCGCGAGGCCGGCACGACCATCTGGGGCTACCCCAAGTGGATCGCGGACATCGAACTGACCCCGATGAACGGCGCGACGGCCTGTACGGTCTCCTGCGAGGGCCGACACCAGTTCACCCTGTGGGTGCGCGACCGGGGCTTTCTGCCGTTTCCCGCCCAGATGCCTCCCACCTATTCGTGGCGCGAGGGGGTGCTGCGCCGGACCACCTGGGACCTGGAGGTGAGCGGTGGGACGACCCGTCCCGGTGGGGCGAGGCTCAGCCTCGGTGCGGCGGGTCCTCTGGTGCGCACGCTCCGCAGACTCCGCCTTCCTCGACATGCCCTCATGTCGGCCACCGCTCCCCGACTCAGCTCCACCTTCGGCGCCCCTGAGGTCGTCGATCCGACCGAGGAAGCCGCCATCGACGAGCACGCGGAGAACCCTGCCTGACGTCACCTCGCGGAGTCACGGCCCGCCGACGTCCTGGGATCCCGTGGTGGGCGATGAGGGATTCGAACCCCCGACCCCCTGCGCGTCATGCAGGTGCTCTA
>JBDZVK010000473.1:0-1634 GCA_040255725.1 Actinomycetota bacterium | reverse complement strand
CCGCGATCGCGTACGAGACGGTCACCGACGCGCGGGGAGGTCTGCCGCTGCTGGCGCCGATGAGCGAGATCGCCGGTCGGATGGCGGTGCAGATCGGAGCGCACCTGCTGGAGCGACCCAACGGCGGTCGGGGTGTGCTGCTCGGCGGCGCGCCGGGGGTTCGCCCGGGTCGGGTCGTGGTGCTGGGCGCGGGAACGGTCGGGTGGAACGCCGCCCGGGTCGCGGCGGGGATGGGCGCCCAGGTCGATCTGTTGGACCTGAGCTTGGCCCGCCTGCGAGAACTCGACGAGTTCGGAGTGGGCCGGGTCACGACTCTGGCGGCGAATCGTGGGGTGGTGGCGCGCGCGGTGGCCCGTGCCGACCTGGTGATCGGGGCGGTGTTGGTGCCCGGTGGACGGGCCCCGGTCGTGGTCGACGAGGACATGGTGCGGTCGATGCAGCCCGGCAGCGTCATCGTGGACGCGGCGATCGACCAGGGCGGGTGCGTGGCGACGGCGCGGGAGACCACGCACGCCGAACCGACGTTTCTGGCACACGACGTGATCCATTACGCCGTGGGCAACATGCCCGGCGGTGTACCGCGCACTTCCACCCAGGCGTTGGCGAACGCGACGCTGCAGTACCTCGCGGCGATGGCTCGGGACGGGCTCGGGGCGCTGGAGACGATGCCGGGTCTCGTCGACGGCGTGAACACCCATCGGGGCGCGATCGTGAACGCGTCGGTGGCCGGGGCGTTGGGGCGTGAACCGGGTCGGCTCGACGCTTGAGCGTGCTACCGGTTCGACACAGCGACCGACGGAAGAAGCCGCTCAGGCAACTGTTCGATCGAGCAGGTGACGGTTCTTGGCCACTGAACCCGGCAGGACCGAGAAATGGATCTGGCCATCGTCGTCGACCACGACGATCCGGACCACAGCCTGAGCCTGACCGTTACCTGCGAGCAGCATGGCGCCCGGTTGCACCCGTTCGGGCGCTCGCGCGTCGGCCAGAGTCGACCAGCCCAGCGCATCGTCATCCAGAGCATTGAGATCGGCCAAGAGATCGAGATCGGTCATCGGATCACCACGTTTCGGTTCAATGCTCATGGCAGGGGTTCACCCAGCTCCGGTGCTCACCGTTTCGCAGCGCTTCGATGTCCGTCTCGACGCCGTCGAAGACCACCGTGAAGTGGTCCGGGTTCCGGCCGGTTGCGTGTCTGGATGGTCATTTCGTTCGCCTTCCACTCTCGAAGCTTTCAGGCGGTCGAAGTGTCGGCGACCACGAACCCGTCGATGATCACGCCACCCGACTGTGACAGTCGATTCGTGGCGAGCGACGCGGCGGCGACGTTGCGCCGTCAGCTCCAGAACAGAGTCATCTCCGGGGTTGCCGTTTCGTGCCCGTTCGGCACTTCACGTCACGCGACTCAGCTGATTCGCCTTCGGTGTCACCGGGCCGTTCCCCGGCCTCGACAGCCGCTTTGGGCAGCCATTACGACGATGTCGTCGGATGGGATTCCGAAATCCTTCGCATCAGGTCTGTGGGTCGAGGCGACTGGTGCAAGCGTCTGCACCGTGCGCCGATCGGCACGAACCCTCGTACCACCCGAGGGTGCATCAGGCCACCGGCGAGCGCCTGACCGGCATCAGTGCCCC
>JBDZVK010000112.1:0-8244 GCA_040255725.1 Actinomycetota bacterium | reverse complement strand
CACAGCGTCGAGCGCACCGCTCCTGACGGCAGGCGCACCGTCGCCTTCGCGCCCAGGTACACGCCCGGTAGGGCACCGAGGACCAACGCGGCACTCAGGCCGAGTTCGACCGTCCCGAACAACAGGTGGCCGACCAGCGCCGCGGCGACCAGCGGGATCGCCTGCACGAGGTCGGTGCCCACCAGCTCCGACGGGCGCAGACCCGGATGCAACAGCACCAACAGCACGATGATCACCGACCCCGAACCGATCGAGGTGAAGCCGACCATCAGTCCACCGATCAGCCCCACGAGCAGGGTCGCCACCGGGCGCAGCGCGCATGGGCCGGTCGTCGGCCCGCGCCGTTCGGCGACGACCGACTGGACGATCATCGCCGCAACCCCGACCACGAGGACGACGCCGATCCCCGCTCGGACCACGTCGTCGGCGACGCCGCCGTCACCGAGCAGCGAGATCAGCCACGCCCCCGCGAACGCCGCGGGCACCGCCGTGGGCAGCAGGTACCGCACGAGATCCCACCGGACCGTGCCGGCCCGCTGGTGCACGACCGCTCCCACCGGCTTGATGGCCAACGACACCGCCAGGTCACTCCCGACCGCGGCGGTGGGGTTCACCCCGAAGGCGAGCACCAACAGCGGGGTCATGATCGCGCCGCCGCCCATGCCGGTCATGCCCACGAGGAAGCCGACACACAGCCCAGCGAGCGCGAGTTCGGCGACGGGCATCGCGGTGACCTCAGGCGATCGTCTCGTCGAGCAGGCGCCGGGCCGCGTCGAGGTGGCCGTCACGGACCAGCCCGGGGAACGGACCGTCGAGCAGCCCGTGCCAGTCGATCGTCTCGGTGGAGCGTCCCGACGCCTTGAGGCGCGCTCGGGCCGCGGCGAACAGGCCGGCCACCTCGCCGGTCGCGTCACCCAGCAACTCGCCCAGCAGCCCGTCGATGCGGTCCCGCAGCCACGATGCGAGCGCGGGTGACGTGCCCGACGACGACACCGCAATCGAGACCGGGCCGGCACGGTGGATCGCCGGAAGGATGAACGAGCAGTTCGCCGGATCGTCCGCGGCGTTGACCCACACTCCGACGGCGTCGGCGTCTGCGGCGACCGCGGCGTCGACCGCCGCCACGCCCGTCGCGGTGACGACGAGGCGGTGGTCCGCCGCCTCACCTTGCTCGTAGCGACGGCGCTCGAGAGTGATCGTCTGGTGGGCGGCCATGGCAGCGAGCTCGTCGTCGACCTCGGGCGCGACCACGGTCACCTGGGCGCCCGCGGCGACGAGACCGACCACCTTACGCGTGGCGACCCGGCCCCCGCCGACGACGAGCGCCGACTTGCCGTGCAGGTCCAGCACGACCGGGTACGCCGCGCCGCCGCCGAGAGTGCGGGCACGTCCGGTCGACTGAATCCCGACCAATTCAGTCATCTATGCTCGCTCCCGTGCCTCGACTCCCCCGAACCCGGCCGCAGCCGTGACCGTCCATCTGGTCGGGGCGGGTCCGGGCGATCCCGAACTCATCACCGTGCGCGGCGCGCGCCTGCTCGCCGAAGCCGACGTGATCCTGCACGACCGCCTCGCCGCGCCACTGCTCGCGCTCGCCGCCGAGAGCGCCACGATCATCGACGTCGGCAAGGCACCCGGCGCCGCGCCCGTCTCCCAGGGCGACATCAACCGGCTGCTCGTCACCCATGGACGCCGCCACGACACCGTCGTGCGGCTCAAGGGGGGCGACCCGTACGTGTTCGCCCGCGGCGCGGAGGAGGTCGAGGCGCTGCGTGCCGCCGGGGTCGCCTACACGGTCGTGCCGGGCATCTCGTCGGTGCTCGCCGCGCCGGCCGCGGCCGGCACGCCGCTGACCTGCCGGGGCGTGACCCGCACCTTCACCGTGCTCAGCGGCCACGAAGAGCCCGATCGCTGGCCGTCGGGCTACGCCGAGGCGCTCGTGGCCCTCGGCGGCACGATCGTGGTGATGATGGGCGCGGCGCGCATCGAACGCATCGCCGCGCACCTGATCGCCGCCGGTGCCGACCCGGACACGCCCGTCGCCGCGGCCCACTCGGCGACCACGCCGGACGAGGCCGTGGCCCGGGCCACGCTGGGCGACATCGAAGCAGCGTTGCTCGCCTCGCCGAGCGTGTTCGTCATCGGAAAGGTTGCCGGCATCGACCTGCGCTGAAGCGACCATCGTGTTCACCTGGTGAGAATCCCGTCGCGCTCGAGCAATGCGATCACGGCATCGGCGGCGGCCTCGGGCGAGGTGTCGGTCGTGGCGATGCGCAGCTCGGGCCGCTCGGGTGCCTCATAGGGGGCGTCGACCCCGGTGAAGCCGGTCAACGCTCCGCTCCGCGCCCGGGCGTACAGCCCTTTCGGGTCCCGCTCGGAGGCGACCTGCAGCGGCGTGTCGACGAACACCTCGAAGTACTCGCCGGGCACGAACTTCTCGCGCACTGCCGCCCGCTCGGCCGCATAGGGCGAGATGAACGCGGCGATCACGACCAGCCCGGCCTGGTGCAGCAGCGACGCGACATCGCCCGCCCGACGGATGTTCTCGGCCCGGTCGGCGGCACTGAATCCCAGGTCGCGGCACAGTCCGTGGCGCAGGTTGTCACCGTCGAGCAGAAACGTGTGGACGCCGCGGGCGTGCAGCTTGCGCTCGACCACGTTCGCGATCGTCGACTTGCCGGCGCCCGAGAGGCCGGTCATCCACACCACGGCACTGGCGTGACCCATCAGTTCGGCGCGTGCGTCCCGGTCGACCTCGAGGTGCTGCCAGTGGATGTTCCCGCGTGACTCCAGCGGCGCGTCGACCATGCCGGCGGCGACCGTGTCGTTGGTCATCCGGTCGATCAGGATGAACCCGCCCAGGCCCCGGACGTCGCGATAGCGGTCGAAGGCGACCGGCGTGTCGAGGACGACCTCGACCTCGCCGATGTCGTTCAACGCGAGCGTGTCGGCCGAAACGAGATCGAGGTGCTCCACATCCAGCGTGCGCAGGGGTAGCGCGATCGTGGCGCCCACCGTCGCGGTGCCGATCTTGGCCCGGTAGCGACGCCCCGGCACCAGCGGCTTCTCGGCCATCCACACCAGGTGCGCGGCGAAGCGGTCCGAGACCGTCGCCCGCTCGCCGGGGGCGCTGATCACGTCGCCCCGGCTGACGTCGACCTCGTCGGTGAGCGTCACCGTCACCGCCTCGCCCGTCACGGCGACCTGCAGGTCACCATCGGCGGTGACCACCCGGTCGATCACGCTGCGCTCGCCCGAGGGCAGCACGACCACCTCATCGCCCGGCGCGACGGTTCCCGAGACGAGCTGACCGGCGAAACCGCGGAACCCGGCGTCGGGACGGTTGACCCACTGCACCGGCAGACGCAGCGGCCCGTCGCAGGCAAGCGCGGCCGTCGGGGCGGACTCGAGCGCATCGAGCAACGTCGGCCCGACGTACCAGGGGGTGTGGCCACTCGGTGTGGTCAGGTTGACGCCTGCGACCGCCGACAGGGGGATCGGCGTCACCGCATCGATGCCCACGCTCGATGCGAAGGCGGTGTAGTCGTCGGTCAGGGTCTCGAAGACGGCCTGGTCGTAGTCGACCAGGTCGAGCTTGTTGACCGCCAGGACCACCTGGTCGATGCCCATGAGCGCCACGAGGTGGGTGTGGCGCCGGGTCTGGGCCAGCACCCCCTTGGTCGCATCGACGAGGATCACGGCAAGATCGGCGGTGGACGCTCCGGTGGCCATGTTGCGGGTGTACTGGACGTGGCCCGGGGTGTCGGCGACGATGAACTGCCGGGTCGCAGTCGAGAAGAACCGGTAGGCGACGTCGATGGTGATGCCCTGTTCGCGTTCGGCCTGCAGACCGTCGACCAGCAGCGCGAAGTCGAGATCCGCACCGCGGGTGCCGAGCTTGCGTGAGTCGACCTCGAGCGTGCGCAGCTGATCGTCGAGCACCAGGTTCGCCTCGTACAGCAGCCGTCCGATCAGGGTGGACTTGCCGTCGTCGACCGACCCGCAGGTGATGAATCGCAGGGTGGAACGCCGCTGATGCTCGGCGAGGAATGCGTCCAGGTCGGCTGCGTCGGTCGCCTCGGCCGCGGAACGCACGGGCGTCGTCGGCGCCATCAGAAATAGCCCTCGCGCTTCTTGCGTTCCATCGAGCCCGAGCCGTCGAAGTCGATGACCCGTCCCTGGCGCTCCGAGGTGGTCGAGGCGATCATCTCACCGATCACCGACTCCAGGTCGGTCGCGCTCGATTCGATCCCTCCGGTGAGCGGATAGCAACCCAGGGTGCGGAAACGCACGTGGAGGATCTCGGGGGTCTCACCGGGCTCGAGACGGAACCGGTCGTCGTCGACCATGATCAGCACGCCGTCGCGCCGCACCACCGGTCGCGGCGCCGCGAAGTACAGCGGCACCACGTCGATGTGTTCGCGGTGCACGTACAGCCACACGTCGAGCTCGGTCCAGTTCGACAGCGGGAACACCCGCACACTCTCGCCGCGCATCAGCCGGGTGTTGTACAGGTTCCACAACTCGGGTCGCTGGCGCTTCGGGTCCCAGCGGTGCTCGGCGGAGCGAATCGAGAACACGCGTTCCTTTGCCCGCGACGCCTCCTCGTCGCGACGGGCGCCACCGAAGGCGACATCGAAGTGGTGCTCGTCGAGGGCCTGTTTGAGCCCTTCGGTCTTCCAGATGTCGGTGTGCACCGCCGAACCGTTGTCGAAGGGGTTGATGCCCGCCGCGACCGCGTCGGGATTGCGGTGCACGATCAGTTCGACCCCATCGGTGGCGGCGACCCGGTCGCGCAGTTCGTACATTGCCCGGAACTTCCAGGTCGTGTCGACGTGCAGCAGCGGGAACGGCAACGACGACGGGTAGAACGCTTTGCGGGCCAGGTGCAACATGACCGACGAGTCCTTGCCGATCGAATACAGCATGACCGGGTTCTCGGCCTCGGCGACCGCTTCGCGCAGGATGTGGATCGCCTCGGCCTCGAGCCGATCCAGGTGCGTCAGCACCCGTGGTCTCACCGGCGCGGTGACCGGTCGGGATTCGACGATCGTCACAGCGCCACGCTCTCCACGGTCACCCCCGCTGCCGACAGACCGAGGGTGAGGGTGACCCCGTCGGCTTCGATGCGGACCGTGTGGTCGCCCGGTGTGCGCGTGGCGACCCGCACGCCATGCAGGGTGCGGCCCGACAAGGCACCCAACGCGCGGTTGACCTCGGCGACCGCGTCGGTGCGGGCGCGACCTCCCGGGGTGCGACCCAGCACCCGGTTGAGCAACTTCTCGCCCTCGGCGGTGTAGCGGCGACGGGCACGCCCACCGGTGAGCGACGTGGTGGCGAGGTACTCGAGGGTGTCGACCAGCTCGGGGGGCACGACTCCGGTCGGGGCGGCCTCGGCCAGCGCGAGCGCCCGGTCTCCCAGTTCTCCCGGCAGGACGTTCGCCGCTGCTGCGGCCTCGGCGGCCACGATCGACGCTTCCTCCGCGTCGAGCTCGACCGGGTCGACCGGAGGCTGCCCGGCTTCGATGTCCGGCCCGTCGGCGACGATCGGGACGGGCGCGCTCACGCTTCGGCTCCCAGGAGCGCGTGGGCTTCGTGTTCGAACCCGCCGGTCTCGATCGGGCAGTGGATGCCGCACTCCTTGGGGGCGCCGGTCTCCCACCACCAGCGCCCCGCCCGGTCGTCTTCGCCGGGCTGGATCGGCCGGGTGCACGGGTCGCACCCGATCGACGTGTAGCCCTTGGCGTACAGCGGGTGGGTCGGCACCTCGTGTTCGTGCAGGTAGTCCCACACCTCGTCGGAGGCCCAGTCCGCCAGCGGGTTCAACTTGACGATGCCGTCGTGGTCGTGGTCGAGTTCGACCTTTCTGATCGCCGCGCGCGACGCCCACTGCTCACGGCGCAGTCCGGTCACCCAGGCATCGAGGCCCTGCAACGCTCCGACGAGCGGTTGCACCTTGCGGACACTGCAGCAGGTGAGCCGATTCGGCACGGATTCGGTGAAGAAGTCCCGACCGTTGGCCTTCTCCATCGCGGCGACCTGGGCGAGGTCGGGCTTGATCACCTCGAAGCGGATCGTCGGGTAGTGCTCGCGCACCGTGTCGATGTACTCATAGGTCGCCTGGGGCAGGCGCAGGGTGTCGACGGTGAGCACCCTGATGTCGGGCCGCAACTGCACGGCCATGTCGAGCATCACCATGCCCTCGGCCTGCAACGCGGTCACCACGGCGATCTCGTCGTCACCGAAGGTGTCGAAGGCCCATTCGAGGACCTCGTCGGGCTCGGAGGCGTCCAGGTCGATGGCGATCTCGCCGATCTCGAGGTCGTCGAATTGCACTCGGGTGCTCATGGTTCCTACTCGTTTCTTCCAAGGGGTGCTGCGTCGGTCCGAGGCGTCGGCGGGGCGCCAAGGTGTTGCTGGTGGGGCGGGGGACGGGCGGGTCGCTCGTCAGCCGCCGGACAGTGCGGGCAGGATCGACAGCTCTTCGCCCACGGCGACCGGCGTGTCGAGCCCGTTCATGAAGCGGATGTCCTCTTCGCCGAGAAACACGTTGACCGATCCGATCACCTCGCCTTTGGCGTCGAGGGTCTGCGCGGCCAGCTCCGGGTAGCGTTCGGCGAGCTCGGCGAGGATGCCACCGACCGTGCGGGCCGACACCTCGATCAGATCCGCGCCCCCGGTGGTCTCGAGCAGCATGCCGGGGATCCGCACCAGCGGGGTCGTCGGGGCCGCTTCGACCTCGCCACCGGTCACGCCGGTGACCTCGCCGTTGCAGATGGCCCGCAACTCGTCGTCGTCATAGCGGGCGAGGAAGTCGCCGAACGCGATTCGTTCTCCGGCGGCCCTCTTCGCGGCGACCCAGGCGCCGACCAGCCGGCACACGACCTCTTCGACTGCTCCGGCGGGGATGCGACGCAGCAGCGGCACGCCGATCGCGGCTCCGGCGCCGAGCCGGCCGCGCAGACGCAGGTTGTAGGCCTCGGTGCGGACGCCCGTCGCCTTGTCGGTGGTGGTGGTGCCCTGCAGGCCGATGTCGCCGACCCAGTGGTGGGCGCACGCGTGCGGGCAGCCGTCCATGTGGATGCCCAGATCCGCGACGTTGTCAGGGCCGAAGCGGCGCTCGAGCTCGGGCAGGATCGCCTCCAGCTTGCCCTTGGTCTCGGCGACCGAATAGTTGCAGAACTGGTGGTCGGTGCAGGCGACCGACCTGGCGTACAGGTTGGAGCGCTTCGGTTCGAAGCCGATGCCCTCGAGCTGTTCGATCAGCCACGAGACCTTCGCGGTCGGCACGTTCGCGACGATGAAGTTCTGCGAGCGGGTGAAGCGGGCCTCGGCGCCGATCTCGTCCAGCACGTCGCCGAGGGCGATGAGCTGGGTGCCGGTGACCCGCCCCATCGTCACGGGCACACCGACATAGGAGAGGTCGACCCGGCGCTGGCGGTGCACCCCGACGTGGCCGGAACCGTCGCCGGTCGGCTCGGGCGACACGCCGTCCTCGAATTCGTAGCCGAGCCACTCTTCGATCATGGTGCGCATGGCTTCGGGGCCGTAGTCGTCCATCATGTGCTTGATGCGGGCCTTGACCCGGCTGACGCGGTAGCGCGGGTTGGTCTGCCACACGTCGGTGACGGCGCGCAGCACCTCGATGATCTGCTCGTTGGACTCGTACGGGATGAACACGCCGAGGTCCTTCGCAATGCGTGGCGTGGCCGAAAGCCCACCGCCGATCTTCAACCCGAAGCCGTTGCGGCCGTCCTTGATCGTGCCGACGAGCGCGACGTCGTGGATCTCGGGGGCGTTGCACTGTTTCGGGCAGGCCGAGATCGTGTACTTGTGTTTGCGGGGCAGGTCCGAATAGGCGCGGTTGCCCGAGAAGAACGTGGCCACGTCCGCGATCAGGCCGGTGACGTCGAAGAGCTCGGCGGCGTCGACGCCGGCGACCGGGCAGCCGGTCACGTTGCGGACGGTGTCGCCCTCTCCCCCCGTGGTGGTCAGCCCGATCGCATTGATCGTCTCGAGCACCTCGGGCAACTCGGCGAGCTCGATCCAGTGCAACTGGATGCCCTGCCGGGTGGTCAACTCGCCGTAGTCGTGCCCCTGGTCGACCGAGATGTGCCCGAGGGCCCGGAGCTGGTCGGGGGTGATCCGCCCACCGGGCACCTTGACCCGGACCATGAACGTCCCGATCTTGGGCTTGTCGTGCATCAGCCCGTACCAGCTGAGGAAGACGACGTCCTCCTCGGG
>JBDZVK010000472.1:0-1638 GCA_040255725.1 Actinomycetota bacterium | reverse complement strand
ACTCCGGGGCGGCCGGGGTGGAGGCCCCGGCCCCCGCGCGACAACCGACGAGCCATCGGTGGATGGGCGCGTCCGAGCTGAAATTCGAGGCAGCAACGGGTCGGCCACGTGCGACGCTGAAGTGATGACCGTGGCGACCTTCACCGATCCCCGTGCCTTTCTCGACGCCGCGAAGCCGCTGCTCGTCGTCGATCCGATCAGCACCAACGTGATCACCGTGGTGGCCGAACGCCTCGCCGCCGACGATGCCGATGCCGATGCCGAAAGTCTGTGGGTGACCGTGTCGGATCCGGCCGGGGACGTGTGTGGCGCGGCGATGCTGAACCGGCCCTGGAACCTGTTCCTCGCCCGGATGCCGACCGACGCGGCACGTGCTGTCGCCGAACGACTGAGCGCCGACGCGGTCGACCTGCCGGGCGTGACCGGTGAACGGGCCGCGACCGAAGCCTTCGCGGCACACTGGACCGATCGGCACGGCCTGAGGACGACGACCCTCGTCGACGAACGCGCCCATCGCCTCGCCACCCTCACCCCACCGTCGGACGTACCCGGAGCGGCCCGGCTCGCCACACCCGGCGACACGGCCCGGATCGCCTCCTGGCTGCGCTCGTTCCACGACGAGGCAATGCCTCAAGACCCCGCAGAGGACCCGACGGCGGGTGCCGCGCGGATGATCGGGCGTGGCGAAATCTGGCTGTGGGAGCACGACGGCCGTTCCGTCTCGATGGTCGCCTGTCGCCGGCCGGAGGCGGGCACCGCACGAATCGGACCGGTCTACACCCCACCGGACCGGCGCGCTCACGGGTATGCCGGAGGGACCACGGCTGCGGCAGCGGCCGGGGCACTCGCTGCAGGAGCGAGCCACGTCATGTTGTACACCGACCTGTCGAACCCCACCTCGAACGCGCTCTACGCACGACTGGGTTTCGTCCCGGACCACGACGCGGTCCAGATCCGATTCGACCCCACGGCCTGACCGCGCCTCACGCCACCGCGGCACGCCCCCCACGCGTTTTGGGTGCAGGTTCCGGACACCAGGTGTCCGGAACCTGCACCCAAAACGCTCTCGGCCGACGCGGAGGTCAGCCGTTCTTGGGGAGCTGGGAGAACGGGGTGTCCTTGGCCGGACCCTGCTCCCGGGGCAGCCCCAGCACCCGCTCGGCCATGATGTTGCGCTGGATCTGGTCGGTACCGCCGTAGATCGGCGGCGCCTGCGCGTACAGCGCGATGCCGGTCACCCCGGCGAGGAACGGGTTGCCCGTGGCCTCGTTGATCGCCTCCTGGTCCTTGGGGTCGTACGCGTGCAGCATGCCCTGGGCGCCGACGATCTCGAGGCCGAGGTCGCGCTGGAGCCGCACGATGTTCGACATCGACAGCTTGGCGATGTTGCCGATGCCCGGCACGGACTTGCCCTGGGCCCGCAGCGCCTTGGACCGTTCGGCGTTGTAGCGACCGATCTCGCCGAGGGTGTGGAGCTGGGCGAGGCGCTGACGGATCACCGGGTCGTCGATCTTCCCGTTGCCCCGGGCGAGCCCGGCGAGCATCTCGGCGTTGCTCCCCCGCCGCTTCGCCGGCTCGGCCGACTCCGCGGTCTTCGTGGCCGTCTTCGCCTTCGGCTTGGGGGCGTAGTCACCCACG
>JBDZVK010000471.1:0-1638 GCA_040255725.1 Actinomycetota bacterium | reverse complement strand
CGCCCGCCAACCCCGCAAGCTCTTCCAGCTCGTCGGCGGCGCGGCCCTCGGCAAGCTGGCGACGATCGCCGCGTTCGCCCTGAGCGTCTCGGCGATGGGCGTGAACATGGACTTCGCCCAGGTCGGCGCGCTGTACATGGTCGCCAACACCGTGGGCGCGGCCGTACCCACCCCGGGCGGTGTCGGGGGTATCGAGGCGGCCCTCACCGCGGCGCTGATCTCGGCCGGGGTCGACCCGCCCACCGCCGGCGCGATCGTGTTGATCTTCCGGTTGTTCACCTTCTGGTTCCCGACCCTGCCGGGCTGGGCGTTTCTCCAGCGGGTCCAGCGCGCCGGCGTCGTCTGACCGACGGCCGGTCCCCCGTCCGATCGGTCCCCCGTCCGATCGGCGAAATCTGCAGGGGATCGCCGCCGAGAGCGGCAGGAACCTGCAAATTTCGGGTCGGGGATCGGCGACGATCCGCGCCGGATGCGAGGACGCTCATCGGAAGGGTCGGATCCGCCTGTCGGCGAATCCTCTAGCGTCCGGACCCATGGCTGCCGAAGAAACCGAGACCACCGCCCCGTCCGCTCCGTTGCCCGACCCCGCCCAGGTGGCCGCACTCGGTGACGCGCTGCTCGATCCGTCACTCGCCCCGATCGTCGAGGTGGTGCTGTCGGTCGACCGGACCGACACCGATCCGACGTATGTGGCCCGCACGGTCGACGGCGAGGTCCGTTTCACCCGGTCGGTCGACGGCCACGGCTGGCGCTACGACGTGGTCGCCGCCGAAGGCCGGAATCCGCTCGCCGACCAGGCGGTCGACCGTTTCTCGCCGGCGGCGACCGAGCGGGCCAACCGGTGGCCCGACCGCACGAGGGTCTCGTATCCGTACGCCTACGAGATGGTGGCGCAGATCTTCGACGCTCCCTGGGCGCCCGATCTGATCTGTGAACACACCTCCGCCCACAACTGGGAGGATCAGGGCGGCCACCGGGGCGAGCACGGGTCGCCCACGGTCGTGCAGGCACGTGCGCCGTTCGTGCTCGCGGGCGCGGGGGTGCGTCGCCAGGGCGTGGTGCCCCGTGCCTGCCGGCTGATCGACGTCGCTCCCACGGTGCTGGCACTGATGGGAGGGGCCCCCGTGGACGGGGTCGGCCAGAACGGCCTGCCACGACCCGATGCGTTGTTGCGCCGCCAGGACGGCGAGGTGCTCGAGGGCCTGTTCGACGATCAGCCGACCCGGCCCGGCCACGTCATCGGTCTGTTGTTCGACGGCTGCAACGCGAACGTGTTGCACGAACTCGTCGCGGCCGGCGAGTTGCCGAACGTGGCGCGGCTCATCGACGACGGCGTCTCGTTCGCACACGGCGCGATGGCCTCTCTGCCGACCCTGACGCTGGCGAACCACACCGGCATCCTCACCGGCGCTCACCCAGGGCACCATCGGATCATCAACAACGCCTGGTTCGACAAGTCGGCCGGGGCCCAGGTCATCACGAACTCGCCCGAGACCTGGGCGTGGTCGATGGCGAACCTGAACCCGGGCGTCGAGACGATCCACCAGGCGGTCAAGCGCACCTGGCCTGATGCGCTGAGCGTGTCGTGCAACGAGATGTGCGACAACGGGGCCGACGTGTCGATCTTCGCCACGATGC
>JBDZVK010000111.1:0-8318 GCA_040255725.1 Actinomycetota bacterium | reverse complement strand
TGTGTTACAAGTCGATCGCGTGTGACGCGATCGAGGACAAGAAGCACATCGATCTGTCGTCGGAACCACTCATCCTGGTGTGCGCGACCGGCCTGTTCGGTTCGAACGCCGACGACGTCGCCAAGGAGGTCGCGATCTACCGGGCGCACAAGGCCGCGCCGGTGGTGATCGCATCCGAAGGCGAAGAGCGCTTCGCGGCGGCGCTGGAAGTGTTGACGGTTCCGGTCACCCACCCCAAGCTGACGTTCATCCTCGGCACCGTCGTCGGCCACCTGTTCGGTTACGAGGCGGCCCTGGCGATCGACGCCCAGGCGACACCCCTGCGCGAGGCCCGCGCCGCGCTCGACGAGGTGAGCGCCTCGGCCGACGACGGTGACGTGTTGTTGGCGACGATGGCCGACCGGCTCGAACCGGTCGCCCGGGCCTGGGGGGACGGGTTGCGCAGCGGCGCCTACGACGGCCACCTCGAGGCCAGTGCCGGGTCGCGCATCTCCACGTTGCTGCGCTACGCGAGCGGTGTGTTGCCCTTGGAGGTGTACCAGCTCGACTTCGGTCGTCAGGGTTCCCCGGACGTGCTCGTCGAGGCGTTGGGCGCCGCGCTCGGCCAGGGCATCGAACAGCTCACCCGACCGGTCGATGCGATCAAGCACCAGGCCAAGACGGTGACGGTGGGCATCTCCCGCTCCGACGAGGGGGTGCTCGGCGTGCCACTGGTGGCTGCGGTCGTCGACGCCGGTGCGCCCCGAGACCGCCTCAGCTACCGCGCGTTGCGGACGCTGGCCGCGCTCGACCCGGCGGTCGCCGAGGTCACCGGCTACACCCGGTACGCGATCTCGGGTCGGATCGACTCCGGTGACGCCACGATCGTGGTGGTCGACCGGGGAGGGATCTCACTCGACCTGCCGCTGCGCACCGAAGCCGACCCGCGCCTGAAGGGCACCAAGCACCGGGTGGCCTTCGAACGCGAGGTGACCGTGGCGGTGGGGCGCTCCGACGGGCGGTCGGTGATCCTGGTGCCCGAGGTCAAGGGCAACGTGTGCACCGGCATCACCCTGATGCACGTGCGGTTCCACGATCGGCTGCCTGCCGCGACGATGCGCAGCGTGCTCGAGGGCTACCGGCACCGGTACGCGGCGCTGCGCGACGCGGTGTGCGAGACCGAACCGACGATGCGCGACGACCTGCTGGGCACCTTCTCGGTGGTCGGCCTGCTCACCGACCCGGTCCTGGTGATGGCGGCGAAGTGGAAGCCCACCGACTGATCCCGATCGGCCCGGCGTCGGGATCGCTGCCGGTCGTGGGATCGGGATCGGCGACATGACCGCCGGGGCGTGGGAAGTCGACCTGGCCGACGGAGTCGGCGGGGTCGTGGGGGTCGGAATCGATCTGGTCGATGTGGCACGTGTGGCCAAGGCGCTGGCGAGGAGGCCGGGTCTGGTCGATCGGTTGTTCACGCCCGGCGAACGCGCCTATTGCGACACGGCTCGCAGCGATGCGGCGCGGGCGCGGCGTTACGCGGTGCGGTTCGCGGGGAAGGAAGCCGCAATGAAGGCGTTGGGTGTGGGACTGGGCGGAGTCGGTTGGCGCGATGTCGAAATCATCCGTGGCGACCGGGGCGAGCCGACATTGTGTGCCCGCGGGCACGCCGCCGATCTTGCCGCGCAACGAGGCGGTACGAACTGGCTCGTTTCGCTCACGCACACCGATGCGTTCGCCCAGGCGGTCGTCCTCCTCCACGCGTGACCGTTGCAACGGGGACCCGGGTGAGGGGAGACGTGTTCGCCCAGCCGGCACGTGCTGGTGGGACGTGAAGGCCGCATGCAGCTCGTGCGCGTTGTGACGCACCGACGTGCAACGCATTTTCCACATACGTGGTAGATTTGGATCATGCGGACGACTGTGGAGTTCGACGAAGACACGGCTCAGGCGGTGGCCGCCTTGCGCGCGGAGTCGAATATCGGCGTGTCCGAAGCGGTCAACGAGCTGATCCGCCGCGGGCTGCTGCCGCGCCCGGCGGCAACGAAATTCCACCAGCCGACTGCGCAGCTCGGGCTCCGGATCGACGTGTCGAACATTGCTGAGGCGCTCGACGTACTCGACGACGACTGAACAGTGCTCGTCGACGCCAACATCCTGCTCTACGCGGTCGACTCGACCAGTCCGTTCCACGACCGAGCTCGTACGTGGATGGAGCGTGCTCTGAACGGCTCCCGTCGAGTGGGAATCCCCTGGGCTTCGATGTCGGCCTTCGTCCGCATCGCCACCAATCCACGCGCCATGCGTGATCCCTTCGACGCCGCGCAGGCGTGGGCCGTCGTCGAGGCGTGGCTCGATGCGCCAGTGGTGTGGACTCCCGTACCCGGCCGGGGCTACCGCGCCTTGTTCGGTCGGTTGGTCACTGGAGGGGACGTTCGGGGCAATCTGGTGACCGATGCCGGATTCGCTGCACTCGCGCTCGAACACGGACTTGCGGTGGTCAGTGTCGACAGTGACTTTGCTCGATTTCCCGATGTGCGGTGGATCAATCCCGTGGCGACTTGAATGCCGGCCGGAAGCGCACCTCGACATGGCCGGCGCCGGGATGACACCGCAGGAGTGAAGCGCCTCGGGCCAGGATTCAGCCGGTGTACGACGGAGTGCCGGCGACCGGCGTGGCCGCGTCGCGGTCCTCGGGCAGCGAGGTCGAGACCGCTGAGCCTCGGTGTTGGAAGGTGAGCGGGTCGTACCGCACCTCGCCACACGACGCGTTCGCCGTCAGGTCACCCGACGGCGCGTCGCCGGGAACCGGGATCTGCCAGCTTCCGATCGAGTCGGCCGTCGTCGACTGGTCGCTGCTGAATCCTCCCGGCCCGGTGATCGTGATCGACACGGCGCTCCCTGGTCGGCAATCGGTGCCCGAGACCACGTTGCCGAACGCCCCGTAGGTGAAATCGCCGTAATCGAGCACGGTCGGATTCGGCATCAGCATCGGATTGACGACGTCGTAGCGAGCTGTTTCGCCCGCGCCGCCACAGGACGCACGGATCACCTGGTCGACGAGCCTGGCCTGCACGTCGTAGGTCCACACTCCCGGGGAGGTCTCCGTCCCCACCCTGGGAAGCAGCGTTCCGGGTGGACCGGGGTAGAGATCCGCCACGTAGATCTTCGGCGTCGAATCACAGGGAACCTGGACCTGGTAGTGCGAGTCGGGTGGGCCGCTCGTCGGGTCGATCGTCAACGCGTACGCGGTGCCGGCGAACGCGAACGACGCCACCGTCGAGATCCCGATCAGCTTGCGCATGCGGAACTTCATGGAGGCCTCCCGGATCGTTGCATCGTCACCACGACCTCAGGTAGGGCGACGCCCGGACCCTACCCCCCCCACGGCAGGAGCAAGCCAGTGACGCAAGTTGGCGACGCGTAGCCGGCCCGCCGTCCCGTCCCATCGCCTTTCGGCCGGACCCCACCTGAAATTTGGAGCGAAAAGGTCGGATGTCCACCTTTTCGCTCCAAATTTCGGGGGACAGCTGGTGAGGTGATGCTCCGGGCGGGGGTGGGTCAGAAGCGGCGGGCGGCGGCGCGGCGGGCCCGGCCCTGGCTGCGACTCCGGGCCCGGGCGTCGGCGTCGAGCGGGTAGGTCTCGCGGAACTTCTCCCGGGCCGCGCTGTCGCCGATGACGATCAACGTGGCTGAAGCGGGGATCGGCATCGCCGGTTCCGGATTCACCTCGGTCTCGCCGTCGACGGTCACCCCCACGATGTTGCATCCCGTGAGTCTGCGTACCCCGGCTTCGATCACATCCCGACCGACGATGCCCGCGGGCACCGGTGTCGAGAACATCTCCAGCCCTTCGGCCACCACCAGGTTGTCGTTGTCGCCGAGCGCGTTCAGGATCGCCGTGGACCCCTCCGACGCGTACGACAACACCGAGTCCGCCCCGGCCCGGTGCAGCGTCGCGACGTTCCGATCGTTGTTGGAACGGGCGATGATCTGCAGGTCGGGGGCGAGGCGTCGGTAGTAGATCGTCAGGTAGATGTTGAGATCGTCGTCGTGCGTGGTGATCAGCACCGACGACGCGTCGGCGAAGCCGGCTTCGTCCAACACCTCACTCGACGAGGCGTCGCCGTGGACGTACAGCTCCGGGTCGTGCACCCGTTCGGGCAGCTTCTCGATGATCCGCGTGTCGATGCCCTCGCTGCGCAGTGCATACGCGGCCGATCGGCCCACCCGGCCGCCACCGATCACCAACACCCGGTTGCGTGCCGGCCGATCCACCCCGAACGTGGCGTCGAACGCCGTGAGCTGGTCGGCGGACCCGACGAGGATCATCACATCGGACTCCTCGAGGCGGGTGTCGGGCCGGGGGAGCACGTAGGCACCCCGTCGCCACACCCCGGCGATGGTGACCCGGGCCCGTGAGCGCAGACGGGTCTCGCCGATGGTGCGGTCGACGAACTCGGGGCCGGTGACGGCGGCCTCGGCGACGGTGAGATCGCCGAACATGCCGATCACGTGCGCCCGTCCGTCGTTGCCGAGCATGCGTCGGAACATCGACTGGCCCAGCATCAGCCCGAGCCGCAGCACGGTGTCACACCCCGAGTGTTCCAGTACGTCGGCGGCGGACTCGGACGACGCGGTCGCCACCGTGTCGATCAGCGGGCTCAGCTCGCCGACGGTGAACACGACGTTGGTGTTGGTCATGTCCGACCGGGTGGTCACCACCAGCGCGGAGCGTTCGGCCCGTGCGGCCCGGTAGGTGGCCGGGTCATCCAGCGGGCCGACCATCACCTCATACCCCCGGTCGTGCAACGCGTTGGCCTGGGCGGGATCGGGCACGATCAACACATAGCGCGTGTCGTTGGTCTTTAGCCGGCGGATCAACGACTCGGTCACCTCGTCGAGCTGTGTGATGATCACGTGGTCGGCGATGTCGTCGTCGAGTTCCTTGCGCAACCGGTCGGCGTCGCGTTTGGCGACCCAGGGCAGAAAGACGAACTGGATGAACACGAAGGGCAGCAGCACCAGGATGTAGATCGCGCCCGTCACCAGCACGACGAGGGTGAACATTCGGCCGATGTCGGACTCGAAGGTGATGTCGCCGAAGCCGAGCGTCGACATGACCGTCAGGGTCCAGTACAGCGACGTGAGCCACGAGAACGAACGGCCTTCGTGGTGCATGAGCACGTGGAAGATCACCGAATAGACGGCGATCAGCGCCACCAGGCCGATCGAGAGCTTGACGACCAACCGCGTGTTGCGCTGCCGCAACGGTTGCGCGATCGAGTTGAGGATGACGCCCAGGACCTTCATCGGTGGCCGGTCAGGTTAGAGCGATCGGGCGTGCCGAGCGTCGGTACTCCGCATCGCTGCCCGTTCGTTGGAGCGTTTCTGTCTCATGTGGACGGAATGTGACCAGAGATCGGGTACCCAGGCCGGGTGACGTGTCGGATTGCCGGCGCGTCGGTCAGTTGCCTGACGGTAAGGCCCCTCGCGCCACGGGCCTGTGGCGGCCCCACACCAGGTACGCGACCGTGAAGCCCGTGTTGGATCCGGTGAGCAGCCGCCAGACCCACTTGGGCCCCCGGATCTGCGCGGCGGGCCGCTTGGACAGGTCCGCATGGGCCACCCCGACCAGCACGACGTGGGTCGCCACCAGCGCGACGACACCGGCTTTGCCTTGGGGAGAGAGGTCGGACCATTTGCGCTTGGACTTCGCCATCGTTCCATTGTGCCGCGCGCTCCAACCGGGCCCGACCAGTCCGTCCGCGAGCGCCGGGCGTGACCCGTATCAGTCGAAAAGCGTGGCTGCGCCGACCACGCCGGCGTCGTCGCCGAGCGCCGATGTGACCACGTCGAAAGTGGCCTGGCCGAACGTTGCGGCGCGGGCGACACGGCCGATCCGCTCGGCCCACTCGGTGCCGAGGCGTGACCCGAGCCCGCCCCCGATCACGACCAGGTCGACGTCGACGAGCGTGACCGCCGAAGCGATCCCGATGCCGATCGCCTGGGCAGCCTGGTCGAGCAGCGAGTTGGCGGTCACGTCACCGTCGTCGAGGGCTTCGGCCCAGTAGCTCGACTTCATGCGGTCGTCCCCGGCGAGTTCGACGAGCCGGGTCGGCTCGCCCGCGGCATGGCGACGCCGGGCCTCGGCTTCGAGCATGGCCCGTCCGGCGTAGGCCTCGACGTGGCCGTCGTGGCCGCATCCGCACCGCCGCCCGCCGGCGGTATACATGATGTGGCCGATCTCGCCGGCCGAGCCGGATTCACCGGTACGGACCTGTCCGTCGAGGATCAACCCGCCGCCGATGCCCGTGCCCCACCACACGGCCAGCAGGTCGTCGTGGCCCTGCCCGGCACCGTGGTGCCATTCGCCCCGGGCGGCGACGTTCACGTCGTTGTCGACCCGCACCTCGACGTCACCACGGCCGGCGTCGGTGAGCCCGGTCCCCACGAGTGCGGCCACCGCGACCGGGTCGTCGTCGATGCCCAGGTTTGGCGCGGAACGCAGCACCCCGTGGGTCGGATCGACACTTCCGGGTGCGCCGATGCCGATCCGGCCCACGTCGAGGTCGTGGGCGTCGGCGATGCCGGTGACCAGGTCGACGATCGTCGTGATCAGTGCGTCGGGCCCGCCACTCGGTGTGGCGACCTTGTCGTGGTGGTGGGCCTCGCCGTCGTGGACCACCGCGGCGGAGATGTTCGTGCCGCCGACGTCGACACCGATCGTGTCCATGAGGTCACTCCCTTGCGGTCTTGCTGCGAGATCCCAATTCACTCGCATGTCGGGAGGCTAGGCGCGCGCTGCGCACCACCTCTCGACGCTCACCCGGGTGTGGGCGTGGGCGTGGGGCCGAGACGTGGGTGAGGGCACGGGCGAGGTGGTGTGCCGGGTGGGGTTGCCGTGCGGGTGGAGCGGGTGGAGCAAGGAAAAGATCTCCAGGGAAAATCTGGAGCAGCCCCCTGGGAAACGTGGCGCGAATTGCCGCTCACGGCGGCGTTTCCCACCAGATTCGGGGTGGGGGTGCGCCAGAACTGGGGTGGGGGTCGCCTTGGCCCCGCCGGGCTCAGGAGCCGCCGTGCCAGGCCTCGTGGAGCAGCTCGACGCTGCGCAGCCTGGTGGCGACGTCGAAGGCGACGGTGGACACCATGACCTCGTCCGCGTCGGTGGCGGCGACGAGCTCGTCGAGGTGGGCTACCGCCTGCTCCGGCGTGCCGGCGATCCGGCCGGTGCGTTCCCGGGGCGGGGAGAAGCCGAGAAGGTTCCGCGCCGTCGGCTCAGGGTGCTCGAGCGCGGCGAGTGCCGCCTCGGGCGACTGCAGCGGTTCGTGGACGCCGCGACCGATGTTCCGCGACATCAGTCGACCCGGGGCCGCCAGACGCTTCGCCTCCTCCTCGGTGTCGGCGACCAGCACGTTCGCCGTGATCAACAGATACGGCTCCTCCAGAACCGGCGAAGGCTCGAAGTTGGTGCGGTACAGCTCGACCGCCTGTTCGGTGCCACCCATCCCGAAGTGGTGCGCGAACGAATAGGGCAGGCCCAGCATCCCGGCGAGCTGCGCGGAGAATCCGCTGGAGCCGAGCAGCCAGATCTCCGGTGACGTGGCCGCGTTCGGGGTGGCCCGGAAGGCGGCGCCGAGCGCGCGTTCGTCGCGGGGGTCGCCCAGCAGCGACATCAGATCGAGCAGGTCCCGGGGGTACTCCTCGGCGCTGAGTTGCCCGGCCTGACGCCGGAGCGCCGCGGCGGTGCGGGGGTCGGTGCCGGGTGCACGCCCCAGGCCCAGGTCGACCCGGCCCGGGTACAACGCTTCGAGGGCGGCGATGTGTTCGGCGACCACGAGTGGGGGATGGTTCGGCAGCATGATCCCACCCGAACCGACGTGGATCTGCTCGGTCACCGCGGCCAGGTGCGCCATCAGCACCGGCGGGGTCGTGGACGCGACCGAGGTCATGTTGTGGTGTTCGGCCACCCAGAACCGCTTGTAGCCCAACTCGTCGGCCCGCTTGGCCACGGCGGTGGTAGCGGCCAGGGCGTCCGCGCTGGTGCGGCCCTCAGAGACGATCGCGAGGTCGAGCATCGACAACGGCACTCGGGTGGTCGGCATCAGCGCATCCAGGGTCGACAACGGGGATCGTCTGGGTGCAACAACACCCGGGTTCGAAGTGTTCCCCCGTGGGCCGATGTCACGAGGCGACGATCCGGGCCAGGATGTCACGCCAGTGGGTCAGCAACAACCCGTGCCCGGCACCGGCCACGATCTCGGCCTCTGCGCAGGGGAGTTGCGCCGCGTACCAGTGGGCGAACGCCGGGGGGCAGACCGCATCGTCGGATCCGGTCACGA
>JBDZVK010000470.1:0-1647 GCA_040255725.1 Actinomycetota bacterium | reverse complement strand
CGATCGCGCACCGTCCAGGGCTTCGAAACCCAGTTCGGCGTCAACCACCTGGGCCACTTCGCGCTCACCGGCCGGCTCCTGCCGACCCTGCTGGCGGCAGCCGAACCGCGTGTCGTCACCGTGTCGTCGGGTGGCCACCGGGCCGGGTGGATCCACTGGGACGACCTGGCCGCCGAGCGGCACTACAGCGCCTGGCTGCGCTACGGCCAGTCCAAGCTCGCGAACCTGCTGTTCACCGCCGAGCTGGCCCGGCTCGCCATCGAGCACGACACGTCGCTCCTCGCCGTCGCGGCCCATCCCGGATATGCCGCGACGAGCCTGACCCACAACGGCCCGGGCAACCGGGGCGCGAACCGGATCATGGACACGCTCACCGGCATCGGCGACCGCCTGCTCGCGCAATCCTCCGAGCAGGGTGCGATCCCCCAGATCCACGCCGCGACCGCGCCCGACGTGAAGGCGAACGACTACTTCGGGCCCGACGGCTTTCTCGAACAGTCGGGCAGGGCCGCAAAACGTGTCGGCCGGACCCGCCGGGCGTCGGACGCCGAGGCGGCACGCCGGCTCTGGGAGGTGTCGACGGAGCTGACCGGCGTCGAGTACCCCTGGCCGGCCTCGGCCTGAATCCGAAGACGAGACCGGCCGAGGGCTTCCGCGCCGCCGGCACCGACCGGAACCTTCCGCGGCGTCCGCCCAGTTCGGTCCCGGGTCAGCCGGTCGGGCGGAGATGCACTCGCCCGCAGGGGAACGGATGCCCGGACGGAAACGCGACGGCCGCGGGGGTCTCGTCGGCCTCCACGGCGAGATGGACCAGCAGCTCGGCCGTGGCGACGGCGTCGCCGAGGGCGTGGTGCGCTCCGTGGTTCACGATGCCGAAGGTCTCACACAGAAACGCGAGATTGGCCGGACGGTACCCACGCCGGCGGGCCAGCGCCATCGTGCACAACGGTTCGCGGGTCCAGCGGAGCCCCACCCGCCTGAATTCGGCGTCGAGAAAGCTCACGTCGAACGAAGCGTTGTGGGCCACGATCGTGCGCCCCGAAAGCCGGAACGCGAGATCGCCGGCGATGTCGGCGAAGGTGGGGGCACCGTCCAGCATCGACCCGGTGACCCCGTGGATGTGGGTCGGGCCGGGCGCGCACCCCGGGTCGACGAGGGTCTCCCAGCGCTCCTCGACCGCACCGTCGGCAGCGACCAGGACGAGACCGATCTCGATCGTGCGGGCCCCTCGACGCGGCGAGAGTCCCGTCGTCTCCAGGTCGAGGACGGCGAACCCGGCGGTGGCGGCCGCAGCCGAAGGCACCGTGACGGTCGTCGACGCCGAAGTGGGAACGGAACCAGCACTCATCACCGGTCGAATCTAGGACCCCGCGGTGACATCGAACGCGGACTGCGGGTGACCTGGGGTTTCGTCGCCGCCACGACCTTCGCACCGGGCCACGGCCCACGATGGGTGCGTCGATGCCGTGACGGGCGCGTCCCACGTCGCGTGTCGTCGATGGACCGGTCGCGTCTGCGTCGTCGCGCGGCCAGGGCCGCAGCGGTGCCTGCCGATAGCATTGACGGGTCTTGCGGGCCGTTAGCTCAATTGGTAGAGCCGCGGACTTTTAATCCGTTGGTTGTGGGTTCGAGTCCCACACGGCCCAC
>JBDZVK010000110.1:3684-8338 GCA_040255725.1 Actinomycetota bacterium | reverse complement strand
CCCGGAGCCGCCGGGCCTCCGCGTGGCGGCTCGACATGCCCGCCCGCAGCGTCTGTCCGCGGTGTGGTTCGGCCAAGACCCCGCACGTGGTCTGCGGTGCCTGTGGTTGGTACGGCGGGCGCCAGGCCATTGACGTCGACTGATCCGACCCTGCCCATCGCGCTCGATGCGATGGGCGGTGACAACGCACCCGGAGCGATCGTCGAAGGGGCTCGCCGCGCCGCGGACGAACTCGGCCTCGACGTGTTGTTGGTGGGGCGCCGAGACGAACTGGGAGACGTCGGCGGTCTCGAGGTGCTCGAAGCCTCGCAGGTGATCGCGATGGACGCCGATGCCGCCTCGAGCGTCCGGACCATGAAGGACTCGTCGCTGGTGCGCGCGGCCGAGGCCGTGCGCGACGGACGCGCCGGAGCCATGGTGTCGGCCGGGAACACCGGGGCGACGATGGCGAGTGCCCTGTTGCGCATGGGGCGGCTCTCCAAGGTCGCCCGCCCGGCGATCGCCACCCCGATCCCCGTGCCCGGGTCGCCGACGCCGACCGTGTTGCTCGACGCGGGCGCGAACGCCGAGTGCAGGCCGGAGTGGCTGGTCCAGTTCGCCCAGATGGGCTCGGTTCTCGCTCGACGCCGCTACGGCGTGACCACACCGCGGGTGGGGCTGCTCTCGATCGGTGAGGAACCGTCCAAGGGCACGCCGCTGGTAAAGGCGACCCACGAACTGCTGCAGGCGGCCGACCTGGGCGACGCGCGATTCGTCGGCAACGTCGAGGGCCGCGACCTGATGGGCGGCGAAGTCGACGTGGTCGTGACCGACGGGTTCACCGGCAACGTGGCGCTCAAGACACTCGAGGGCGGGATGAAGACGCTGATCACCGCGATCCTGGCGGCTTTCGACACCGACGACACGACCCGGGGGGCCGCAGAGGCCCTGATGCCGGCGTTGCTGCCCCTGTACGGCACGCTCGACCCGGACGCGACCGGCGGGGCGATGCTGGTCGGCGTGAAAGGCGTCTGCGTGATCTCGCACGGTTCGTCGTCGGCCACCGCGGTGGTCAACGCGCTGGCCGTGGCGCACCGCTCGGTGACCGACGGCCTGGTCGACGCGATCGGCGCCTCGGTGCTCGCCGGCGCCTGATTTCACAAGCGCACAAGCTGCGGAGCCGCTAAACTGCTCCACCGCCGCGCTGTCCGTTGCCATGCCAATCCCGAGGAGGCCCCCGTGCCGGCTGACACAGGAGAGAAGATGACCCGCGACGAGATCCTCGATCTCGTACGCGACCGGCTCGCCGACATCCTGGAGATCGACGCCTCGTCGATCGCCGAAGGTGACTCGTTCGCCGACGACCTCGACGCCGACTCGCTCGCCCTGATCGAGCTCGTCGAGGCGATCGAGGAAGAGGTCGGCGATCGTGCGGAGGGCTTCCGGATCGACGACGACGACCTGGAGGACCTCAAGACCGTGCGCGACGCCGTCGACTACGTCCACACCCATCTGGGGTCCTGATCGCCACCGACCCGCGCTCCGCGCTCGGCGATCGTCTCGGCTGGGAGATCGGTGACCCCGGCCTGCTCGAACGCGCCCTCACCCATCGGTCCTGGTGCGCCGAGCATCCCGGCGCCGAATCCAACGAACGACTGGAGTTCCTGGGGGATGCCGTGTTGGGCATGGTGATCACCGACGAGTTGTTCCGTCGGCATCCGGAGCGGTCCGAGGGATGGCTTTCGCGCGCCCGGTCAGATCTGGTCCGGGCCGGCACGCTGTACGCGATCGCCGTCGAACTGTCCCTCGGCGAGTTCATCCTCCTCGGCAAGGGCGAGGAACTCACCGGCGGCCGCGAGAAGCCCTCGATCCTCGCCGACGCCGTGGAGGCGCTCATCGGAGCGGCCTACCTCGACGGCGGATTCCCCGCCGCCGCCGCCGTCATCGCCGCACAGTTCGGCTCGCGACTCGACGATCTGTCGGTCCTCGAGGAGACCGACGACCCACCGGCGCCGGCCGACTTCAAGTCGCGCCTCCAGGAGCTGTGCGCCCGTGGCGGTGGCGCGATCCCGACCTACACCTGGGTCGAATCGGGCCCCGAGCACGACAAGACCTTCTCTGCAGAGGTGCTCCTCGACGGCATCTCCCTCGCGATCGGTGTCGGGCGTTCCAAGAAACAGGCCGAACAGGACGCCGCGGCCCACGCCCTGACCGTGCTGGAGCGACGCGTCATCGACCCGACTTCCCGACCAACATCCAACGAGGTGCCCAGTGGCTGAACTGCCCGAGATCGAAACCCTTCGCCATGACCTGGAGCGAGAGGTGGCGGGAAAGAAGATCAAGTCCGTCGACTTCACCGGCATGAAGAGCCTGTCGAGGCACGCCAACCGCAAGCAGGTCACCGGCAAGCTCGAGGGCGCCAAGATCTCGACCGTGCGCCGCCGGGGCACGCTGATCACGTTCAAGCTCGACAACGGCCACCTCTTCGTCATCGACCTCGCCAAGGGCGGTCAGGTACGCAAGGCGGCGGCGAAGGACCCGGTCGACCCGCACACCCAGGCGACGTTCACGTTCACCCAGGGCGCGCAGATCCGGGTCGTCGACCCCGACGAGGGCGCGTTGCAGATGTCGGTCACCGAGGCCGACGCCATCGAAGAGCAGTACCCCGAGTTGGCCGACGAGGGCATCGACCCGGTCACGACGCCCATGAGTTGGGTCGTCTTCGCCGGGCTGCTGCGGAACAACGACACCAAGCTCAAGGTCCTGCTGACCGACCCGACGAAGATCGTCGGGATCGGTCCGCTGTACTCCGACGAGATCCTCTGGGAGGCGGGACTGAAGGCCGACCGGGTCGCCAGTCGGCTGTCGTCCCAGGAGGAGCGACGGCTCCACCGGTCGATCGTGGAGATCCTCCACGACGCCATCAAGCACCGGGGTACCTCGGTCGGCGACGATCCCTTCGTGGATCTCGCCGGTGAGCCGGGCAACTACGGGGAGTACCTCGACGTCTACGAGCGTGCCGGCCAGGCGTGCCGCCGCTGCCGCGGCGTGATCGTCAAGCGGCGGGTGTCGAACCGGACGACCTTCGCCTGCCCCGACTGCCAGGTCTGATCAGGAACGCCGACCGTGTTCCTCAAGACCCTGACGCTGAAAGGTTTCAAGTCGTTCGCGGAGACCACGACGCTCGAGATGGAGCCCGGGGTCACGGTCGTGGTGGGACCGAACGGCAGCGGGAAGTCGAACATCGTCGACGCGATCGGCTGGGTGCTCGGCGCCCAGGCGCCCTCCACGGTGCGTTCGTCGAAGATGGACGACGTCATCTTCGCCGGCACCGCGAACAAGCCCGCGCTCGGACGTGCCGAGGTGGCGCTGACGATCGACAACTCGTCGGGTCTCCTGCCGATCGAGTTCACCGAGGTGACGATCACCCGGACGCTGTTCCGCAGCGGCGATTCGGAGTACGCGATCAACGGAGCGCCCTGCCGGTTGCTCGACGTCCAGGAACTGCTCAGCGACACGGGCATGGGACGGCAACGGCACATCATCATCTCGCAGGGTCAGATCGACTCGGTCCTCAATGCCCGCCCCGAGGAACGGCGCCTGATCATCGAGGAAGCCGCAGGGGTGCTGAAGTTCCGGCGACGCAAGGAGAAGGCCGAACGGCGGCTGGCGGCGACCGAGGCGAACCTCACGCGTCTCGAGGACCTCCGACGCGAGGTCGCCCGCGAACTCCGACCGTTGGAGCGCCAGGCCGACGCCGCGCGCCGCCACCAGGGGCTCGCGGATGAACTTCGGGCGCTGCGGATCCACCTGTCCGGACGCGACCTGCACCGCCTCCGCACCCAGCTCGCCGCGACCGAGGCCGAGACCGTGCAGGCCGCACAGGACGAACGGGATCTGCTCGGCGTCCTCGCGCAGCTCGACACCGACCTGCTCACGGCCGAGTCGAAACTGCTCGCCGTCGGCGGGCAGGACCTCGCCGAGACCCTGGGTCGCTGCGACTCGCTCCGTGAACGGGCACGCGGGCAACGGGCGCTCGTCGCGGAGCGTCGACGTCGTCTCGAAGGCGAGGTCGCGAGCGAGATGGCCGCCGAGGTGGTCGCCACCCTCGAAGCCGAGGCCGCGCAGGTGGCCGACGAGATCGTCGAGGTCGACGCCGAGATCGCGGAACTCGGTGGGGGCCGACGACAGGTCGACGACGCCGCCGAAGATCTCGAAGCGGCACGCAACCGGTTCGCGTCGGAGTGGGAAACCGCCGATGGTTCGTCGGTGTCCCGCGCCGCGGAGGTGCGGGGCGAGCTGACCGCCCGGCGCGCGGCGCGGGCACGCGGCGACGCGGAACTCGAGCGGGTGCTCGATCGACTCACCGCGGCGCGGGTGCGCGTCGAGCGACTCGACGACGAACTCGACCAGCTCCGGGCCCGCGCCGGACGGCTCGACGACGAGGTGCCGGAGTTGACCGGCAAGCTCGAAGCGGCGTCGACCCGGCTCGACGAAGCCGTCGCGGCAGCCGACGAGGCGGCCCGGGTGAGCCGCGAGGCCGAGGCGTCGTCCGCGGCCTGGACCGCACGTGCGGAGACCCTCGAATCGGCACTCGACGCCGCACGGGCACGCGCCGGCGTCGAGCACCTCGCCGACGTGCCGGGGGTGGTCGGCACGCTGCTCGATCTGGTGG
>JBDZVK010000110.1:0-3584 GCA_040255725.1 Actinomycetota bacterium | reverse complement strand
GTCGAGCACCTCGCCGACGTGCCGGGGGTGGTCGGCACGCTGCTCGATCTGGTGGAGGTCGACGACGGCTTCCAGTCCGCGTTCGAGGCCGGCGCCGGCGAGGCGATCGCCGCGGTCGTCGTCGACGGCGTCGACGCGGCGCGTGCGGCGCTGCGGCGGCTGCAGGAGGGCAGCCTGGACGGTTCGGTGCTCGCGTTGACGGCCGCGACCGGGGTCGCCACCCCGCAACGGGCGGCGCCGGGAACGGTGCGGTTGCGCGAGCACGTCCGGGGACGACAGCCGGGCGTCGACGCGTTGCTCGACGCGCTGGTGGAGGGCGTGCTGGTCGCGGAGACCTGGACCGGCGCGGTCGAAGCGGTGATCGAGCGGCCGGGCGCGCTCGTCGTCACCCGCGACGGTGGGCGCTTCGCCCCGACCGGTTGGCGGCTCGCCACCGAAGGCGCCGGCGCGACCGGCGCGGCACTGGACGCCGCACGAGAGCAGGCCGCACTCGCCGAGCAGGCCGCCGCAGCGGCCGGCGCGGAGGCGCAGCAACGTGCGACGGCGGCGACAGACGCGCGCGACGCGGTGCGCAACGCCCAGCGGGCGGTGGACGAGGCCTCGACGGAACTGGCCGCGCTGCAGGCGAGGATCGGGCGCATCGGGCCGGACCACGACGAGGCGCGGGCCGAGGTCGAGTCGCTGCTCATCGACGAGGAGCGACTCCGCGCGACGCTGACCCAGGAGGGGAGTCGGCTCGACGCGCTGGAGGCGGCTCTTCCCGAACTCGAGCGTGAGGAGGCACGCCTCGCCGAGGAGAACCGTCGCCGTGGCGAGGCCCATGCCGAGATCGAAGCTCGTGCCGTCGACGTCGCGACGCTGCGTTCGAACCTCGACGCCCGGGCGGCGCATCTCGCCGAACGTCGGGAGGCGCTGGCGCGGCGCGCCGCGGAGATCGAGGAGCGGCTCGCTCGTGACGGGCAGCGACGGCGCGATGCCGAGCAGCGGCGGAACGCCCGAGCCCGGGCGTTCGAGGTGCTGCAGCGGATCGACGCGGTGGTCACCGCGAGCCTCGAGAGCCTGGACCTGGCCGCGGAGGAGCTCCGACGGCGACGTCGCCTGCAGACCGACGAGGCGCGGGTCGAGACCGAACACCTCGAACGACTGCGTGCGAAGCGGGTGAGCACCGAAGTCGAACTCGGCGAATGCCGGACCCGCAAGGAACGCCTCGGTCTCACGGCGACCGAGGCGCGCGTCCGGGCCGAACAGGTCGTCGAGACGATCCGCATCGAGCTCGACGCCGATCCCGAGGCGGCGATGTCGGCACCGTGTCCCGAGCTCGACGAGCAGGTGACCCCGATCGCCCGGGTGCGGGAGCTCGAACGCGAACTCCGCCGGATGGGAACGATCAACCCGCTCGCCGTCGCCGAGTTCGAGGAGCGGTCCGAGCGCCACGAGTTCCTCGCCGGTCAGATCGGCGACGTTCGCGAAGCACGACGCGAGCTGAACAAGGTGATCGCGGAAGTCGACTCCGAGATCGCCGGGACCTTCGCCGCGGCCTTCGCCGACGTGCGTGAGAACTTCGTCGCCCTGTTCACGACGTTGTTCCCGGGTGGGTCCGGCGACCTGACGCTGACCGACCCGGAGCGTCCGCTCGACACCGGCATCGAGATCGCGGCACGGCCGTCGGGCAAGAACGTCCGGAGCCTGTCGTTGTTGTCGGGAGGTGAGCGTTCGCTGGTCGCCCTCGCGTTCCTGTTCGCGGTGTTCCGATCCCGGTCGTCGCCCTTCTATGTGATGGACGAGGTCGAGGCCGCCCTCGACGACGTCAACCTCCACCGGTTCCTCGACCTCGTCGATGAGTTCCGTTCGACCGCGCAGCTCATCGTCGTGTCACACCAGAAGCGGACGATGGAAGCCGCCGACGCGCTGTTCGGGGTCACGATGCAACCCGGCGGCGCATCCAAAGTCGTGTCCGAGCGGGCCGATACGATCTCACGACGTGACGGGAACGATGCTTGAGCGATCGTCGCGTCGGGTCGCGGCGTCGGGGCTGCTGGTTGCACTGGCGCTGACCCTGGCCTCGTGTGGGGGCGGCGGCGGAGGTGACGAAGCGGCCGGTCCTCCCACGTCGGCCCCGGGCCGTCGGGTGGGAACCCTGATGGTGAAGACCCTCCACTCCCTCGACGGGCAGCACTATGCGTACCGTCAGGCCGGCGACGAGATCACCGTCACGGCGCCGCGGACGAACGAGCCGAGTGAGGTGAAACAGGGCTACGACTCCAAGGGGATCATCGGTGAGGCGTTCTGGAACACCGGACAGGCGCGGCGAACCGATCAGCAGGTCTGCGTCGATCTCGACTCGGTCATGGACACCGCGTCGGTCGATGCGATCTCGAAGATCATCGACGATGCGTCGCTGATCCACCTGCCCGGTGTCGCGCTCCGGGTGCGTCCCGGCGTCGGCGGCGGCATCACCTATGCGATCACGATCACCCAACGCACCAACAAGGGCGGAATCTGGGGCTTCGACGTGAACGGCCTGCGCATCGACGACGCCGCCCCTGCGGCGGCGGCCACGGCCACCTACCTCGGCGTCGCCGATTTCGGTGACGTCCTCGGGAGCATCCGTGATTTCGGCGCGCCCACCATGACCACGACGATGAAGCCGCCGCCGTGGCACCTGTGCGCCCGGGTCGTCGGCACCACGGTCACGGTCAAGGTCTGGGCCGGTCCGGATCCAGAGCCGTCCTGGACCGATCCCGAAGCGACGCGGAAGGTGAAGCTGAGCCGTTCGTGGGTGTTCGACGGCTACGCCGGGGCGTACGAACTGGGACTGGCACCGGGGAGGTCGTCGACGTTCACCGGGCTCATGGTCACCTCGCCCTACTGAGTCAGAGCATCCGCTCCTGCCAGAGCAGGCTGGCGCCCGCGGCGAGGATCGCGAAGGCGAACGCGCCCATGACGAACCAGCCGTCGATGTCGACCTTCTTCGTCCGGTAGCCGACCGACGAACCGATCTTGGTGTACACCTCGCGGATCTCGGCCTCGCTGGCGGCGGTGTAGGCACGGCCACCCGAGTCGTGGGCGATCTTGGCCAGCGCGGAACGGTCGACGTCGACCGGGATCTCTCCCGCGTAGCCGGGAATCGTGACCGTCCCGTGGTCGGTACCGAAGGCGATCGTGTCGATCGGCACGTGGGCCTTGCGCGCCGCGGTGACCGCCTGCGCGTTCGACCGACCGCTCTGGGTGGCTCCGTCCGACAGCAACACGATGCGCGCGGGCACCGGTGACTTGTCCGGCGCGGGGGGTACGGTGGAGATCGCGGACAACGACGCGAAGATCCCTTCGCCGATCGCGGTGCTCTCGCCCATCTGGAGGTTCTCGACCGCCCGCTTGGCGACGTCGCGGTCGCGGGTGGGCTCGACCAGCACCGCCGCGGCACCGTGGAACGAGACGATGCCGACGTTGAAGCGCTCGGGCACGCTTCCGAGGAAGGCAAGAGCAGCGGTCTTCGCCGCGTCGAGGCGGCTCGGGGCGACGTCGGTTGCGGCCATCGACAACGACGTGTCGATCGCGAGGATCACGGTGCCGCGGTTGGTCGG
>JBDZVK010000469.1:0-1654 GCA_040255725.1 Actinomycetota bacterium | reverse complement strand
CGGACGAATCCGGCCAGGTTCGCGCCGGCGACGTAGTCGCCTTCGCACCCGTATTCGGCCGCGGTGGCCAGGCACGTGTCGTGCACGCTGCGGATGATCGACTCGAGCCGCTCCTCGGTGTACTCGAAACTCCACGAGTCGCGGCTGGCGTTCTGCTGCATCTCGAGCGCCGAGGTCGCCACGCCGCCGGCGTTCGCGGCCTTGCCCGGTCCGAAGGCGACCCCGGCGTCGAGCAGGATCCTCGTGCCTGCCGGGGTGGTGGGCATGTTGGCGCCTTCCGCGACGGCGACGCAGCCGTTGGCGACCAGCGACCGGCAGCCGGCCTCATCGAGTTCGTTCTGGGTGGCGCTAGGGATGACCAGCTCACAGGGCACGTCCCAGACCTTGCGGCCGGCCACGTAGCGGCTACCGGGTCGCCGTTCGGCGTATTCGGAGATCCGCCCGCGTTCGATCTCCTTGATCTGCTTGATCAACTCGACGTCGAGTCCGGCCTCGTCGACCACGTAGCCGCCCGAGTCCGAGCAGGCGACCACATCGGCGCCGAGCTGCTGGAGTTTCTCGATCGCGTAGATCGCCACGTTGCCGGCGCCCGACACGATCGCGCGGCGGCCTTCGAGGTCTTCGCCGCGGGCTTCGAGCATCGCCTGGATGAAGTAGACGGCGCCGTAGCCGGTCGCCTCGGTGCGCACCCGGGAACCGCCCCAGTCGAGGCCCTTGCCGGTGAGTGTCCCCGACTCGTAGCGGTTCGTGATGCGCTTGTACTGGCCGAACAGGTACCCCAGCTCACGTCGCCCCACCCCGATGTCTCCGGCGGGCACGTCGGTGTACTCGCCCAGATGACGGTGCAACTCGGTCATGAACGACTGACAGAACCGCATGATCTCACGCTCGGAGCGGCCCTTCGGGTCGAAGTCCGAACCGCCCTTGCCGCCGCCGATGGGCAGGCCGGTGAGGGCGTTCTTGAAGATCTGTTCGAAGCCGAGGAACTTGATGATGCTCAAGTTCACCGAGTCTCTGAAGCGCAGCCCACCCTTGTAGGGGCCCAACGCCGAGTTGAACTCGACGCGGTAGCCGCGGTTCACGTGGATCGTGCCCTGATCGTCCTCCCAGGGCACCCGGAAGATGATCTGACGCTCGGGTTCGCACAGCCGGTCGACCAGGCTCGCCTCGGTCAACTCGGGATGCTGTCGGAACACCGGCACCAGCGATTCGAGGACCTCGTGGACGGCCTGGTGGAACTCGGATTCGCCCGGGTTGCGCCGGATGACCGTGTCGAAGATCGATTCGATGGAGCGGGTCACGGCATCGGTCACCCCATCTGTCTATCGTGTCCGCTCGACGACTGCCGAGTCGCGCGAAGCCGTGACCGGCCCTTTCGTCGGCCTCAGCCCGACCGTGGCAGACCGAGTCCCCGCTGGGCGATGATGCCGCGGAGCACTTCCGAGGTGCCGCCGTAGATCGTCGTGACCTGGCAGTGCCGCTCTGTGGCTTCGATCCAGCCGTCGGCCGGCGCGGCCGGGTCGCCGTGGCGGCGCACGCCGTCGGCGCCGAGCAGGTCGACCAGGTCGGATGCGGCCTGCTGGTAGTGCTCGGTGGTGAACAGCTTCGCCATCGTGCCCTCGACGCTCGGCAGGGTGCCGATCGACGCCAGCCA
>JBDZVK010000468.1:0-1659 GCA_040255725.1 Actinomycetota bacterium | reverse complement strand
CCCCCGCCGCAGGCACCGATGTCGGGCAGGATGCCGGTGCCCTCGGCGATCGTCACCGGTGAGCTGCGGATGCCACCACTGGACGGGATCTCGGCGTCGAACAGTTGCAGGAAGAAGTTGATCGCCGCGGCCAGCGGCTTCGGGATCGACCAGCCGACCCCGGCGGTGCCATCCAGGGTGATGTCGACCCGGCGACACGGGATGCCGCCGATGTCGCTCGCCCTGGAAACCCCCCACGACGCGGTCGTCGTCGTCTCGAGCCCCGAGGTGAACCCGAAGGCGCCGATCCCCACGATCATCCGGGCGCGGTAGGCGAGCACCAGCCCGGACACGCCCACCGAGGCGCCGTCGAGATTGTCGACCATCGCCGATTCGGCCTTCGCGTCGGCCGGGGCGTACACGGTGATGTTGCCGGGTGAGTAGCGAAAGCCCAACCCGCCGGTGAACGAGTAGTCGCCCCTGGCGCTCAGGGTCCCGGTCTTCGCACTGAACGCGGTCTTCAGGATGAACGTCTGACGCCAGGTCATCGACAGTGGCAGTGGCCCGCCGAGGGGGATGGAGATGTCGACGGGCACGTCGACGTATTCGTGGATGTTGCCGTCGATGCCGTTCTCGGTGCCGGCGTCGAACTGGGCGGCGATGCCCGCCGCGCCGGTCAGGGTGAGCGATGCGCTGCGCAGTTCGCCGTGGTCGATCACGATGCCCGCATGGACCTTCGGCGATTGCAGCTTCAGTTTGACCTGGGCCAGCACCTTGGTCCCACCCGAGTCGTAGGTGAGCTTCACGCCCACGCCGCCGCTGGAGATCGGGGTGATCCGGAACCCGGAGATGCGGACCGGTTTGCCGGGGAACGCCGCGGGTGGGGCGACCCGTGCGCCCGCGGCGGCTGCGGCCTGGCCGCCGGCACCACCGCCGCCGTCGGCGTAGCCGTTTTCGGGCAGGCCGTCGTCGGGCTCGGGTTCGGTTTCGGGCACCGAGCTTGCCGACGATCCGTCGCCCTCACCGGTCACCGCTCCCGCGCCGGTCGGAGCCGTGGTCGTCGTGGCATCCGGCTCGTCCGCGTCGGCGGCGGGGCGTCGGCGCGCGATCGGTTCGGCGTGGCCGGCATCTCGGGCAGGCGCCGACGACTCCCCGTCGCCGCCGGTCGACGTCGACGGCTCGGTCGGGTCCGTTCCCCCGGCGGCGTCACCGTCGTCGGTTTCGGGTTCGACCACGTTGCCGTCCGCGTCGGTCGTGGCGACGAGTTCGCTGCCGTCGGCCACGTCGGGGTCGGCCTGCGCATCGGTGGCGTCGCCGCCGAGGTTCTGGCCCTCGTACACGAGCATCGACGACGGGTCCACCGGCTGGTCCCATTCGAGATCCGCGTGTTCGACCACGTCGGTCAACCTCACCGGCAGGAGCGCCACCTCGACGCCGTCGTCGGTGGTGCGCATGCCGGCGATCCTCCCCACGACCCGACCGGTCGCGAACAGGATCTCGCCTTCGTCGAGGTCGTCGACACCGGGGGCGTCGGGTTGCAACACGACCGTCGCCCCCGAGTTCGACACCGCCACGATCGACTCGGGACCGTCGGGCAGCAACACGACGTCATCCGCGTAGGTGACGTCCTTGCTGGGGGTGGGCGCTCGACCGAAGTGCTTCTCGGCCGGCGTCCGCAAC
>JBDZVK010000109.1:0-8385 GCA_040255725.1 Actinomycetota bacterium | reverse complement strand
ACCCCCGTCGGTGCCGGTGTCGGCGCCAAGGCGTCGGGCGATCAGGCGACGGCGTTCGCCTGCGTCGGTGACGGCCTTGGTGCCGGTGGGATAGCGCCAGTAGAAGGTGCGGTCGTCCTCGCCGGTACCAGCGAACACGGCGAACTCCGACGGCCGTACCGCGACCCGCACCAGGTCGCGACCGTCCACGCGGTGGAACTCCCAGGTCGCGAGCGCCGCAGCGGCATCACCCAGATGGCTGACCAGCAGGCTCTGCAGATGCTGGCCGAACCGGTCCCGCATTCCCCGGTCGCGTGAGGTGAAGGTCGCGTAGTCGTCGTCGAGCCCGTGGACCGACCCGTCATCGGCGACCCCGATCAGCAACGTCCCGCCGGCCTCGGCGTTGGCGAACCCGGCGACGGTCTTGACCACGGCCTTGCCCGGGATGCCGGTCTTGGCCGATTGGGCCTGGATGTCCCATCGCAGGGTCGACTTGTACTCGAGCCCCTGGTCTTCACGGTCGGGTCCCAGAAGGTCTCCGATCGGGCACACCCACTGGCGGGCGACCCGCGCCCGGGCGTACACCCGGGGGAGTGACGCGTCGATCAGCGCCTTGCGCAGGGCCTCGTCGTCGAGGATCTGCCCGGCGACCTTGTCGTTGCGGTCGAGCCGGGCGGCGACCGCGCCGAGGTAGCGGTCCTCGAAACCGACCCCGAACTCGCCCAGGTCGTTCGCTCCGGCTTCGAGCTGCACCCGGTCGTCGGCCACCAGGTCACGCATCACCTGGTCGGGGAACAACCGGTCGGTCTCGGTCCAGTCGGTGCCGAAGCGCTCGTTGAAGGCGGCGATGATCGTCGACAGGCTCTCTTTTTCGGGATCGTGTCCCTTGCCGGTGCCCGAGAAGATCGTGGCGACCTCGCCTTCGTCCGCAGCGAGCGAGATCGATCCGTCGAAACGCTCCTCGACCCGCAGATGCGTGAGCTCCACGTCGGTCCCCAGATCGACCGACTCGGCGGCGTCACGACGGACGAACGCGGCGAGCGCCCGGCAGAACAGATAGTCACGTTCCAGACCCGAGTCGGTGAAGGGCACGATCTGGGAAAGGAACCCGTAGATGCGCACGAACCGACCCAGGTCGTCGACGAAGCGGTCGCGCTCGTCGTCTTCGAGCGCGTCGACGCGGTCGATGGCGGGCGCGAGCGCGGCGTGGACCCGGTCGGTGTCGCGATGGCGCACCGCGGTCCCGTCGGGTGCGAGCAACAGGGTGACCACAGCATCGATCTCGTCGCTGCGCAACACGCCGTACACCTCGAGCGCCCGTCGGGTGTCGAAGAGCAGGTTCGGGTCACTCGGCGGCGCGACGGTGGTGCCGTAGTACGGCTCGAACGCGGTGCGGATGTCGATGGCGTCGTTGCGAAAATCGAGCACGAACGTGTCGGACTTTTCAGGATGGATGCGGTTGAGCCGCGACAGGGTCTGCACCGCGCCGAGCCCGGTGAGGGTCTTGTCGACGTACATGGTGTGCAGCAGCGGCTGGTCGAAGCCGGTCTGGAACTTCTCGGCGACCACGAGGATCCGCCGGTCGTCGGTGGCGAACCGTGCGGCGGTCTCGGTGTCGGCGAAGCCGTTGATCCCCGCTTCGGTGTACTCGACGCCGTCGTCGTGCACGGTGCCCGAGAACGCGACGAGCACGCCCGGGTCGTAACCGTGCACCCGGGCGTGACGCCGCAGCGCCAGGCCGAAGCGCACGGCGTGTCGCCGCGACGAGCACACGACCATCGCCTTGGCCTTCCCGGCGATCTTGCCGGTGACCCGGGTGCGGAAGTGCTCCAGCACGATCTCGGCCTTCTGGGCCAGGTTCGACTCGTGCAGGGTGAGAAAACGCGCCAGCGCGGCGCGGGCCGCGCCGGTGTCGTACTCGGGGTCGTCCAGCACGGCCTTTTCGATGCGTGAGAAGGTCTCGTAGGTGGTGTAGTTGGCGAGCACGTCGACGATGAAGCCTTCGTCGATCGCCTGGCGCATCGGGTACAGGTGGAACGGCTCGTACCGGGCCGCTTCGGCGGGGGCGTCGGGGTCGAGGCGCCCGAACAACTCGAGGGTCTTGCCCTTGGGGGTGGCGGTGAACGCGAAGAACGACAGGTTCGGCTGGCGCCCCCGGGCGGCGACGGCCTGGGTGAGGGCGTCGTCGACGGTGTCGGGTTCCAGGTCGGGGTCGTCGGCGTCGACCGTGGCGGTGGCACCGGTGCCCGCCGAGCCGAGCACGGCCTTGAGCTCCTTGGCGGCCTCACCGGTCTGGGACGAGTGGGCTTCGTCGACGATCACCGCGTAGCTGCGTGCGGGCAGATCGTCGATCTTGTCGAGCACGAAGGGGAACTTCTGGAGGGTGGTGATGATGATCCGGGCCTGCTCGCCGACGAGCGCCGCGGCGAGCTGAGCCGAGTTCTTCTCGATGCGCTCGACCACGCCGTGGGCGTGCTCGAACTGGTAGACGGTGTCCTGGAGCTGGCGGTCGAGCACGACCCGGTCGGTGATCACCACGACCTTGTCGAACACCTTGGTGTCGGTGTCGTCGTGCAGATTCGACAGCCGGTGGGCCAACCAGGCGATCGTGTTCGACTTGCCCGATCCGGCCGAGTGCTGCACCAGGTAGTGGTGGCCCGGGCCTTCCCGGCGGGCGGCGGCCTCGAGGGCGAGCACCGCGTCCCACTGGTGGTAGCGGGGGAAGATGACCCCGGGCCTGGCGCGTGAACCCCTGGGTGCGGTTTCGACGTGCACGAACCGGGCGAGCAGGTCGCACCAGGCGTCGCGCTCCCACACCCGTTCCCACAGGTACGCGGTGCGGTGGCCCTCGGGGTTCGGTGGATTGCCGGCGCGATGATCGTGGCCCTGGTTGAAGGGCAGGAATCGGGTGGTGCGACCCGACAGCCGGGTGGTCATGGCGACGGCTTCGGTGTCGAGTGCGAAATGCACCACGGCCCGGCGGGCGAGCGTGACGTTGTGCGGGTCGCGATCGCGCCGGTACTGCTCCATGGCGTCGGCGACCCGCTGCCCGGTGAGCGCGTTCTTGATCTCGGCGGTCGCGACGGGGATCCCGTTGAGGAACAGGCCCAGGTCGAGGGTCTTGGTGCTCCCCCGCTCGTAGGGAAGCTGGCGGGTGACGGTGAGCCGGTTGGCGAGGTAGCGGGCGACCAGCTCGGGGGTGAGCCCGTGGGCAGGACGGAAGTACGCGAGGCGGATGGTGATACCCAGGTCGTCGACGCCGTGACGGAGCACGTCGATGGTGCCGCGCTTGTCGAGTTCGGCTGCGAGGCGGGTGAGGAACTTGGTCTGGGCGTTTGCCTCGACGCCGCCGTGGCGGCGGGCGAGCTCGTCCCAGGAGTCGTTCTGGGTTGCGGAGATGAACGCGAAGAGTTCCGCGGTGTCGAGCCCGAGCTTCGGGTCGAAGTCGGGGATGTCGCCGGGCTCGTGGTTGCCGACCTTGACGGCATCCCAGCCGGAGCGCGCGACGAGTTGGTCGCAGATGTAGGCCTCGAAGTCGGCCTCGGTGGGTTTCACGTCCCCGATTTCAGCACGTCGGCGGCAGGTCCGGTTCCCAGTCGGGGTCAAACGTGCCCGTGGGCCGGCCGGGTCGGTGAGCGGGACGTGCCCGCGGCACGGGCCCGCCGGTCAGCGAAAGGCGATGAGCATTCCGGCGATGGCGACCAGGGTCGCGATCAACCAGACGAGTTGGAGCCGGAGTTGCCGCTCCAGCTTGGCGTTCATCACGGCGAAGCCGGTTTCGACCCGTGCATCGACCTGGGTGAATCGAGCGTCGACCCGGGCGAAACCGACACGCATTTCCGAGCGGATTTCTGCGACATCGGACCTGAGCTCGGCGAACTCTCCCTTGAGCTCGGCGAAGTCTCCCTTGAGGAGTGAGAACTCGCCTCGGAGTACGGCGACGTCGGGCTTGGTGGCGAGTTCGTCCCAGCGGACATCGAGAGTTCGTTGCACGAGTATCTCCGCGGTGTTCGGGCTCGTTGCGGTTGCGAGTTCAGTGTAGAACTGGGATCGTTCGGATTCACTCAGGTTCGTCATGGCGGCTGTCCCGTCGAATCGGGTCTTCGATGCTTCGGGCCGCACCGGGCGGCGATAGGCAGCGACGCGTCGCTGGCGGGCCATTGTCGCCTGAGGGTGTGACATCGAGCAGCGGCCTGCCCGCGGGCAGATGTGTCAGTGAACCGCGAGGACGAGGCCGCCGAGGAGCGAGAACAGGGCGATCATCAGGGCGATCATCCGGTTCGACTGGATCCGGAGTTGACGCTCGAAGCTCGCGTTCTGTTGCGCGAAGCCGACGCGCATCTCCGAGCGGACATCGGCGATCTCGCTCTTGGTCGCGATGTCGTCCCAGCGCACATCGAGTACTTCGTGCATGAGGATCTCCGCGCTTTTGGGGCTGGTTGCTGCTGCCAGCTCAGTGTAGATCTGTGATCGGTCGGTTTCACTCGGGTTCGCCATGGCGGGCCGTTCCCTCGGGTCGTGTCGTCGATGGTTCGGGCCGCGCCGGGCGGCGATGGGCAGCGACGGGTCGCTGCCGGTCATTCTCGTCGCGGGGTGTGACAGCGACCTCGTCGGTGGGTGTGACGTCGTCGGGTGGGAGGGGCCGCTCGGGCGTGCCCGCGGGCACGGGTTCAGTGGACGGCGAGGACGAGGCCGCCGAGGAGCGAGAACAGGGCGATCATCGAGCCGAGCATCCGGTTCGACTGGATCCGGAACTGCCGCTCGAGGTTCGCGTTCTGTGGCGCGAAGCCGACGTGCATCTCCGAACGGAGGTCGGCGACCTCGCCCTTCAGTTCGGTGAACTCGCCGCGGAGCTCGGCGAACTCGCCTCTCAAGTCGGCGAACTCGCCGCGAAGACCGGCGAACTCGGGCCGGTAGTCGGCCTTGGTGACCAGGTCTTCCCATTGGACGTCGAGGACCTCGCGCATGAGGATCTCCGCGGTTTTCGGGCTGGTTGCTGCTGCCACCTCAGTGTAGATCTGTGATCGATCGGTTTCACTCAGGTTCGCCATGGCAGGCCGTTCCCTCGGGTCGTGTCGTCGATCGTTCGGGCCGCGCCGGGCGGCGATGGGCAGCGACGGGTCGCTGACGGTCATTCTCGCCGCGGGGTGTGACAGCGACCTCGTCGGTGGGTGTGACGGCGTCGGGTCGGAGGACCGCCCGGGCGTGCCCGCGGGCACGGGTTCAGTGGACGGCGAGGACGAGGCCGCCGAGGAGCGAGAACAGGGCGATCATCCGGTTCGACTGGATCCGGAACTGCCGCTCGAGGTGCGCGTTCTGTGGCGCGAAGCCGACGCGCATCGTCCACTCCGGGCTCACCGCTCAACACCCTCGTGGCCGAAAAAGGCGTAACCCCGGCCGTGTGCCAGAGGCAGGGACGGTTCCGGGGTCTTCGCAGGTCACTTTACCGGCGAGGAGGAGATGTCAAGAAACACCCTGCCCTGCGACGGGTTTCCGATCGAGGAGCGGATCGCGCCTCGATCTCGGCCTCCCAGGGGACGTCGGGCGACGGCGGGAGCGGATCAACACGTCGAACCGTCAGGCGGTTGTGCGGTCAGGCGGCGGCTGAGCCGGGGACGGCGAACTCGCCGGTCACCGCCGCCGTGATCAGCGCCCGCCGCTTCTCCTCCAACAAAGCGATCTGGTCGGTGAGCTTGGCCTTCACGTCATTGTGTGCGGCCAGCGACGCTTCCAGGGCCGCCACCAGCCGCGCTTGCTCGCCTCGTGGCGCCAGCGGGATTGGTAGGTCAAGGATCTTCTGCTGGCTCAAGGTTGCGATTCCGACCTGTTGGCCTGATCCGGCGAAGACCCAGCGAGCCCAAGGTGTACGGACCATCCAGTCGAGGTATTCGGGGCTGACCTTCGAGCGGTCCGCGCGCACGACGTGCACATGATTCTGGTGAAGGCACGGCTCGATCTCGCCGTACCAAAGCGTCCCGCGCCCGAGATTCTCTGGATTTCCATTGCCTTCGAGCATCAGCAGGTCGCCAGGCTCGAGAACGAAATTGCGTGCGATCGACGGCGGAAGGTCAATTGTCGCGATGTCAGCGAGATCGAGACGCCGATCCTGCACATTGGCCACACGCAGGTACGGGTATGGCTCGCCGTCGGAGTACGTCTTGCCGAGCGTCAGCCCGCCATGAACGGATGCGACGTGGCGCAGGCGGACCCAGGGCCATGGTCCCGTCCCGGAGATGCCGTCCGCCTCGCTGCTGTGCAGCACTTCGGCCGTGTGGACAGAGAGGCGTTCGTCGAGGAGGGTGATGAGGCGGCGCTTCTTGTCGATCAGCGCGTCGATTCGGGCCGTCTCGACGTCCAGGAAATCCGCGATCGCCCGCTGCTCCTCCAGCGGCGGAGTCGCGACCGGGAGGTGAAGAAGGACTTCTGGTCTGATTCGCTGGTGGCTCCGAGTGACCGAGTTGACCCGTGAATCGAGTTCATGCAAAGTCGTGTCCGCCAGTAGAAAATATGTCAGGAACCTTGGCTCGATTCGGCGAGGCTCCAGCACAACGAACTCGCCACTAGCTAGAGCTGCGCGAGGAAGTTCTTCGGGAACGCGTACAACCCTCGCCTTGCGGGGATTGAGTCGAGAGATCATCACCTCTCCGCCGCGTAACCGCTGCTTCGAGCTCAAGATCTCATTCGCCGCGACCGTCTCGGGCCGTCCGGTCGCGTCCAGCACTGGGATGGCGAAGTGGTCCACTTCGCTGTCCCCGAGAACGGAAGGATCCACGGTGTCGCGAACTTCGGTTGCGACGGCGTAGAGCGGTAGGGCGGTCCACCTCTCCATCGGTGCACGTGGCGACGGACTCAAAGTTTCACGGCCCCCGCACCTCGTCCAACAACTCCCGGATCTCGGCCTCCAGCGCTTCGATCTCGGCGTCGATCTCCTCCAACGGCCTGGGCGGCACGTAGGTGTAGAACTGGCGGGTCAGCGGGATCTCGTAGCCGATCTTGGTCTTCGCATGATCCACCCAGGCGTCCGGCACATAGGGCAGCACCTCGGCGGCGAGGTAGTCGTCGATCGCGTTCCGGTACGCGGGTGACTCCAACCTGGCGGTCACGTCGGCCTCGTAGACGATCGGCACCTCCGGCAGCGGCACGTTCTCGGCGTCACGCCTGGCCGGGTCGGGTTCGGGGTCGCCTTTGCGATCGGTGATCAGCGTCCCGTCCGGGTCGGCCACCGCCAACGCCGCGGCCAACGCGGCACGTTGGGCCTTCGTCAGCTTCACCTCCGTGCCCGCGGGCACGTCAGACGACCCGGCGTCGCTGCCCGCGGGCACGCTTCCCGGGCGTTCGCCCGTGCCCGCGGGCACGGCTGCGAGCACCGCGTCCACGACCTCAACGGCCGAATCCGCGGTCAGGCCACGCACAGACTCCAGCGCCACCTCCAACGCGGCCAGCACCGCCGCGTCGAGCTTCGCCAGCTTCCGGTCGGCCGCGACCGCAGCGATCGTCTCGTCGGTCACCTCCCAGCGCACCCGCAACGGCCGCTCCACGGTCACGCGCAGAAAACCGAACGCCGCGTTGGGAAGGATCTTCACCCGGTCACCCTCGACGTGGTCGCCGTACAGCCGGGTGATCTCGGCGATCTGCGCTGGTGAGATCTGCTTGCGCTTCTCACCAAGCGACTTGCGCATCTTCACGAAGCAGTCCCGGGCGTCGATCAACTGCACCGTGCCCCGGCGCTCCGGCGACTTACGGTTCGTCACGATCCAGAAATACGTCGAGATGCCCGTGTTGTAGAAGAGCTGATCGGGCAGGGCAACCACCGCATCGAGCCAGTCGTTCTCGATGATCCACCGGCGGATCTCCGACTCGCCGGAACCGGCCGCGCCCGTGAACAGCGGCGACCCGTTGAACACGATCGCCAGCCGCGACCCGCCCTCGGCGACCGGCTTCATCTTGGCGATCATGTGCTGGAGAAAAAGGAACGACCCGTCGTTGATGCGTGGCAGGCCCGCCCCGAACCGGCCCGCGAAGCCCTGCGTCGCCGCCTCGTCACGCACCACCTGCTGCACCGACTTCCACTCCACCCCGAAGGGCGGATTCGCCAGCAGGTAGTCGAACGACTCACCCACGAAACCGTCCTCGGAGAACGAGTTGCCGAACACGATGTTGCCGGCGTCCTGACCCTTCACCATCATGTCGGCCACACAGGTCGCGAACGTCTCGGCGTTGAGCTCCTGGCCGTAGGTGATCAGCTCCGCGTCGGGGTTCATGGCCGCCACATGATCGGCGGCCACCGACAGCATCCCGCCCGTGCCGCACGCCGGGTCGAACAACGTCCGCTTCGTGCCCGGCGTGGCCAGCGCGTCGTCGTCCCCGGCGAAGAGCAGATCGACCATCAGCGCGATCACCTCCCGA
>JBDZVK010000108.1:2707-8400 GCA_040255725.1 Actinomycetota bacterium | reverse complement strand
CCGGGCGACACGGCGATGCCGAACGAGCCGAAGAACTGTTTGCCCTGGTATTCGAACAAGTCCACTGTGTGGTTCCTCTCTGACGTACTGCGTTCTGGATGAGCCGGGGCGGGCCGATGCACGCCGGGATTCGGCCGTGGCCGCCTACTGATCGACCGCCCGTTCTGCTTCGACCTGCCCGGCTCGGTGCCGACGATCCAGCTCGGTCGTCAGCCACTCGGTGATGGCGGCCATCGACGAACCCGGCGTGAAGATGTTCGCCACGCCCAGACCCGACAGGCGGGCCACGTCGTCGTCGGGGATGATGCCGCCACCGAAGACGAGCACGTCGTCGAGCCCACGGTCGTGCAAGCCCGACACGAGCTGGGCGAACAGCGCCTCGTGCGCCCCGGAGAGCACCGAGAGCCCCACCGCGTCGGCGTCCTCCTGCAGCACGACCTCGGCGATCTGGTCGGGCGTGGAGAACAACCCGGTGTAGATCACCTCGAACCCCGCATCGCGCAGGGCCCGGGCGATGACCTTCACCCCGCGGTCGTGTCCGTCGAGGCCCGCCTTGGCCACGACGACTCGGTACGTTGGCTCCACATTGGCGATACTACGCAGATGCCCGCATCGCCCCGACATCGGCGTTGAATGTCGCCCATCGCAAAACCGCCCCCGTTCAGCGGGCGGACGCTCGTGATCGCAGGGGTCGCCATCGTGGTCGGCGTCGCCCTGTTGTGGGTCGCGAGCGCGGCGTTGACCGCGCGCCACAACAACCAGACCGGCACCGTCGCGACCGGCGGCGTCGTGAAGTTGGGCGACGCCTCGCGCCTCGCGGCGCAGTTCCGACGCGGGGGCGACGTGCCGATCTACTTCCCCGACGTGTCGGGCAACGCCCGACGGGCCGTGTACCTGACCCACACCGGCGCGCCGTCGGCGACGGGATGGACGGCGTTCCGCGCCCAGGTGCCCGGCGAGGACACGTCGTGCCAGTGGGAATGGAACACCGACACCGGGCGTTTCGACGCCTCGTGTGACCCGACCCGCCACGCGCCCCGCGACGGCGCCGGCCTCGAGCAGTACCCGGTGACGGTGCAGGACGGCAAGCTGCGTCTCGACCTGCGCAGCGCGCACCGGGCGACATCGACGACGGCGCCGGGCTGAGCCCGTCGGCCGGCCGGTCATGAGCGGATCGAGGAGTCGTCCGTCGTTCTCGGTGAGGGCCACCGCGCCGGTGCGGATCGCGGACGTGGGCGGGTGGACCGACACGTGGTTCGCCCACACCGGCGCGGTGTGCCATCTGGGCGTCGGCCCGGGGGTCACGGTCGAAGCGTCGATCGTCGACGGGCCGGTGGCGCCACGGCCCGTCCGTCTCGTCACCCCCGACCTGGGCGACGACTACGAATGCGGACCGTCGAGGGTCGCCGGCTGGGATGCTCCCGAGCCGGGACGCCAGCCGTTGCTCGAGCACGCCGTCGCCTCGGTGTGCGCCCGGCTGCCGCCGCCCGGCCCCGTCACCGTGACGATCCGCTCCGCGGTGCCGCCGGGCGCGTCGTTGGGAACCTCGGCGTCGGTACTCGTGGCGGTCGTCGCCGCGCTCGAGGCCCTGCTCGCCCGCGACGGCCCGGTGGGCACCGGGCAGGTCGGCGACGAGGACCGTCGGCGGATCGCCGAGGCCGCGCACCGGGTCGAGACCGTACGGGCCGGTCGTCAGGCGGGGGTGCAGGACCAGTTCGCCGCGGCCTTCGGCGGCGCCCAACTCATCGAGATCACCGACTACCCGACGACCCGCCGGACGGCAATCGCCCTCGACCCGGCGTTCGTGCAGGCGATCGAAGCACGCACGGTCACCGTCGCGACGGGCGCCCACGACTCGTCGTCGGTGCACCGCGCGGTCATCGCATCACTCGACGCGCCGCGCCGGTCCGCCGGAGCCGCGCCGGCGCCGCGAGCGCTCCTCGGCGACCTCCGGGATCTCGCGGTCGCCGCCGCGGACGCGTTGGGCGCGGCCGACCTCGAGAGCTGGGCGGCGACCCTCACCGCAGCGACCGACGTCCAGGAACGACTCCATGCGGGACTGATCGGCCCGGACCACCGGGACCTCATCGCCCTCGCCGACGACGAGGGGGCGCTCGGGTGGAAGGTCAACGGCGCCGGCGGCGACGGCGGCTCGACGACGATCGTGTGCGCCTCGGCGAGCGCCGCGGAGCGCTTCACCGCGCTGGTCGAGGCGGCCCGGCCGACGTTCACCGTCCTCGGTCTGCGTCTGCAGGGCGGCGTCGAGCTCCGCCGCGTCGCACCGGACGGGCAGTGACCCCGCCGTGAAGTGGCCACACCGTGGCGGCGCGCTCAGTCGGCCAGCGCCGCCGCGATCGCCTCGGCGTTGCGTTCGACCTCGGCCTTCGTGGGCAGGGCCGCGTCGGGCTCGGCCCGGCCGACGCTGAGCACCAGCGCGACGTCGCCGGTCGCCGCGGCGACGCGTGCGAACGCTGCGGGCGGCTCGCCGGGGAGCGTGCTCGCCCGGCCCACCGGCAGGTTCGCGTTCACGTCGATGAAGGTCAGCACCGATCCACCGTCACCGCGCTGCTTCAGGTCGTCGGCGAACGCGGTGACCGCATGGCCCTTGGTCACCCCGACGACCTCGACGGTGACGGTTGCGTCGCCGATGGCGTACCGGCACGTGATCCGGACGTCGTCGTCGCCGGGGAGCCCCTCGCCGATGGCCGCGTCAGAACCATGACCGCCGGTCCGCAGTGGTACGACGGGCGCGTCACGGTCGACGGTGGACGGTCGCAGGTGCCGCTCGGGGAGCGACATCGGGCATTCCGCGCCACCTCCCTCGACGCGGCGGGCCAGGTCGCGCAGTTGTCCCAGTTCGACGCCGCGCTTGCTCGCAAATCCGCAACCGGCGACCGCGGCCAGGGCCAGCAGCACGCTCAGTACGACCGATCCACCACGCGCCGCGCGGCGGCGCGCCACCACCGATCGGTGCGCCGCCACACGATCAGCAGACCGGCGAGTGGCGCGCCTCATCGCTTCTCGAGAGGAGCCCAGGCCAGCAGGAGCTGCTTCTCGCCTCGACCGGCGAAGTTCACCCGGGCCTCGGCCTTGTCGCCCGCACCCTGCACCGCGATGACGACGCCCTCACCGAAAGTCGGATGGACGACGTCGTCGCCGACCGCGAGGCCCAGGTACTCCGAACCGCTGCGTACCGGGCCGGTCGGCCCCGACCGCCCGCCGCCGGCGCCACCAGCGACGGCTGCCGGCGCCGCGGCGCGCTCCCGGCGTCGTTCACGACCGCGCTCGGCACCGATACGTCGGTAGTCGCTCCACGACGAATGTCGTGACGCCGCACCGTCGTCGACCTGCACGACGAGTTCCTCGGGAATCTCCTCGATGAACCGGCTCGGCGGGTTGTACTGGGTCGCCCCCCAAAGCGTGCGTGCCCAGGCGTGGGTGAGATACAGCCGCTCCCGGGCACGGGTGATCCCCACGTAGGCGAGGCGTCGTTCCTCTTCGAGTTCGCGGGGCTCACCGAGCGATCGGAGGTGCGGGAAGACCCCGTCCTCCAGGCCGACGAGGAACACGACCGGGAACTCGAGCCCCTTCGCCGCGTGCAGGGTCATCAGGAGCACCTGGCTGGCGTCGGCGTCGACGACGGTGCCGGGAAGCTGGTCGGTGTCGGCGACCAGCGAGACCTGCTCGAGGAACTCGTCGACGGTGTCGTAGGCCCGCGCGGTGCCGACGAGCTCGGCGAGGTTCTCGAGCCGACCGTCGGCCTCGACGGAGTGCTCGGCGACGAGTTCGCCGGTGTAGCCGCTGCGCTCCAGCGCCTCCTCGAGGAGTGCCGCCGGACCGCGGTCGACGACCGCGGCGAGATCGTCCAACAGCTCGACGAAGCCGCCGATCGCCCGCGGGGCACGGCCCGACAGGCCGATGTCGTCGACCCGTCTGAGTCCGTCGCCGAAGCTCGTGGCGTGCAACCGGCACCAGCTCTCGATCCGCCCGACGCTGGTCGCGCCGATCCCCCGCTTGGGCACGTTCAGGATGCGCTTGATCGACACCTCGTCGGCCGGGTTCACCACCGCGCGCACATACGCGAGCGCGTCCTTGATCTCACGCCGGTCGTAGAAGCGCGTCCCGCCGATGACCCGGTAGGGCACCCCGGCGCGGAACATCGCCTCCTCGAGCACGCGGCTCTGGGAGTTGGTGCGGTAGAACACCGCCACGTCACCCCAGCGGTAGTCGTGATCCGCGTGCAGACGGGCGATGCGGTTGGCGACCCAGGAGGCCTCGTCGTCCTCGGACTCGGCCTGGTAGCGGCGGATCGCCTCACCGGCGCCGCCGTCGGTCCACAGGCTCTTCGGGGCACGCGCCGCGTTGTTGGCGATCACCGCGTTCGCCGCGTCGAGGATGGTCTGGGTGGACCGGTAGTTCTGGTCCAGCACGATCAGGTCGCGGTCGGGGAAGGCCTTGTCGAAGTCGAGGATGTTGCGCACGTCCGCGCCGCGGAAGCGGTAGATCGACTGGTCACTGTCGCCCACCACGAACACGTTGTGATGCGCCGCGCCCAACAGGCACACGAGTTCGTTCTGGACCCGGTTGGTGTCCTGGTACTCGTCGACGAGCACGTGGGAGAAGCGACGCTGGTAGTGCGCGAGCACGTCGGGGAACTCGCGGAACAGCCGGACGGTCTGGGTCAGCAGGTCGTCGAAGTCCATCGCTCCGGCGGCGGCCAGACGGAGCTGGTACTCGCGGTAGACCTCGGCCACCTTCTTCGCGAGCGGCTCGGAGGCCTGGTCGGCGAACTCCTCGGGGCCCAGGCCGTCGTTCTTGGCCGCCGAGATCTGACCGTGCACGGCCCGCGGCGGGAACCGCTTGGAGTCGACGTTCATCTCACGGAGGATGTACGAGACCAGTCGCTGCGCGTCGGCCTGGTCGTAGATCGTGAAGCTCGACGGGTAGCCGATCTTCGCCGCGTCGCGCCGCAGGATCCGCACGCACGCGGAGTGGAAGGTCGACACCCACATCTTCTCGGCGACCGGACCGACGAGCGCCCCGACACGGTCCTTCATCTCCTGCGCGGCCTTGTTCGTGAACGTGATCGCCAGAATCTCGAAGGGGGACACGCCCTGTTCGATCAGGTACGCGATCCGCCGCGTGAGCACGCGGGTCTTGCCCGAACCCGCTCCGGCGATGACCAGCACCGGACCGTCGGCGTGGACGACCGCGGCCTCCTGGACCGGATTGAGCCCCTCGCCGACCGCCCGATCACCCGTGCGGTCGGTTCCGCCCGCCCCGCGTGCACGACCCGCACCGAACCGGCCGGTGAGGTCTCCCGACGGTGACGGTTCGTCGACGGGTTCGTCGAATCGGGCGTCGAGATCGGACACGTTGCACAGGCTACCGACGGGTGGTGACGCTCTGGAGAAGATGGCCGCAGCGTGCCCGGTGCGGGGCGCCGAACGGGCAGACTTGTGGTCGTGACGTCGTCGGAGCCAACGGACACCGACCGGTCGGCGCCTGTGCCCGACGACCGCGAAGACCGCGACCCCGAATCCGCCCCCGTCGGTGGGGGATCGGGCCCGACGCCGTCCGCTGCCGCGGCGTCACCGCGGGCTGCGTCCGACGGCCGATCCGGTGACGCGACCGACGGCGACGAGGCGCTCGACGATGCCGCGTCCCACGACGACGCAGCCGACGGTCACGAG
>JBDZVK010000108.1:0-2607 GCA_040255725.1 Actinomycetota bacterium | reverse complement strand
CCGACGACGACCAGCCCTCGGAGAAGCGCAAGAAGCGGGCCAAGAGAGGCGTGCGCAAGGGCGTGCTGGGCCTCATCACGGTGGTCGTGTTCATCTACCTGGTGCTCCCCCTGATCGCCGACGCACGCCGCGATGTCGAGACCGTCTCGTCGGTGAACTGGTGGATGCTGGTGCTGGCGGTGGGCTTCGTCCTGTTGTCGCTCGTCGCCTACACGCAGCTCACCATGGTCGCCCTGCCCGGTGAGCGGGGCCATCGGCCGATCAAGTTCTCGACGTTGTTCCGCATCCAGTTGGCGGTGAAGGCCGTCACCAATGTGGTGCCGGGCGGAACCGCGACCGGCTCCGCCGTGGGCTACCGCCTGATGACGACCGCCGGCGTGAGCGGCACCGACACCGGATTCGCCCTCGCCACGGTGGGCATGGGCTCCGCGGTCATCCTCAACGTCATCCTGTGGATCGCGCTGTTGGTGTCGATCCCGCGTTCCGGCCTGCAACCGGTGTACGCGACCGTGGCGATCGTCGGCGTGATCGCCATCGCCCTGGTCGGGGCACTGGTGCTGTTGTTGATGAAGGGCCACGGTCCCCTCGACCGGATGGTTCGGGCCGTGGCCCGTCACACCCCCAAGCTGACCCCCGAGGCGGCTTCGGAGGTGCTCGGTCGGGTCGTCGACCACCTCCGCGAGCTCGCCGCCCGACCGGACGTGATTCGTCGCGGCATCGTCTGGGCGCTCGCCAACTGGCTCCTCGAGGCGGCCGCGCTGTGGATCTGTCTGGCGGCGTTCGGCGAGCACCTCCCGGCCGATTCGCTCCTGGTGGCTTTCGGGATCGCGAACGTGCTCGCGGCCATCCCGATCACGCCGGGGGGGCTCGGTTTCGTCGAGGTCGGCCTCGGGTCGTCGCTCGTGGGGTTCGGGGTGCCCTTCCAGGTGGTCACCGTCAGCGTGGTCGCCTACCGGGTCGCCCAGTTCTGGTTGCCGGTTCCCATCGGGGCGGCGTCGTACCTGTCGCTCAAGATCTGGCCCGGCGACGACGACTCGACCAAGTCGAGCCGCGAGCGCCTCGAGGAGCTGGCCGCCGCTCTCGAGCGGCACCCGTCGAACCGCGAGGACTGAGCCGGGCCGGGCCTCGTGGTTCAGTCCGTCGATTCGGTCGAGGCGGTCGCCGTGGACGGACCCGGTGCGGTCGTCGCCGACCCCGGCGGCGACGCGGACGACCCCGGCGGCGACGTGGACGACCCCGCTGAGGACGTGGACGACCCGGGCGGCGACGTGGGCGACCCCGGTGAGGTCGTGGTGGTCGACTTCGCGGGACAGCGCGCCGCGACCTCGCCGGTCACCGTGTCGCCGGAGCCCGACGAGGTCGTTCCCGAACCTCGCGACGTGGTCGACGTCTCGACGTCGGCGTTCACCGGAGCGAAGGTTCCCTTGGCCTCGTACCGGTCGCCGGACCGGCTGATCAGCGGCGTGGTGGCCGTGGCATCGTTGGGGTCCTGCCACTTCTTCTCGCCGACGATCTGGAACCGCTTCGCGGAGAGCCCCCGGATCTCCTTGTCGCCCTGCATCTGGATGAGCGCGGTCTCGGTGAGCGTCGGCACCGAGTTGGTCTTGCCGTGGATCTCGTTGCGATAGCGGGTCAGGGCGACCGCGGCGAGCGACCCGTCGACCTCGAAGTTGGCGTAGACACCGAAGATACGGATACTGCCCTCCGGGTCGCTCTTCACCGGGCCGGTGGCGCAGATCACGCCTTCGAAGGGATACCGGTTCGGTCCGAGCTGGATGAACCCGGTGCCGGGATCGAGCGGGTCGACCAGGTACGGAAAGCTGGTCGTCGTCTCGTCGGTGGCGCCGCCCGACGACCCCGCACAACCGGTGAGCCCCACCACGAGGGCCGCCGCGACCAGGACGGCCCGAAGGGAACGGGCGCGGCGACGAGCCCTCACGCCCGGGATCTTCGCGCGCGCCGGCCCGTCGGGGCCGAAGACCCGCTCGGTCCGGCGTGGAGGACTTCCGACCGTACCTGCAGGCGTCAACCCGGCCGTCCGGCGCCGATCCACGGGTAGTACCCGTTCCACAGGTTCACCGCGCCGTACTGGACCAGCGATCGTGAGTTGGGGGCGTGGACGACCTGGCCACCCCCGACGTAGATCGCGACGTGCGTGATGGTCGCCGAGGAGCTGCCGTAGAACACGAGGTCGCCGGGCCGGAGCTGGCCGAGCGAGACCTTGGCCGACAGGTTGTACTGCAGCTGCGCGGAGTGCGGCAGGTACACGCCCGCCCGCGCCCAGGCGTACAGGGTCAGCCCCGAGCAGTCGAACCCGACGATGCCGGCGCCCGGACCGAATCCTTCGGACGGACCGTTGGCGTTGCCACCTCCCCACGAATAGCGCACCCCGAGTTGCGAGATCGCCGCGTTCGCCGCGATCTGGCCGCGTCCCGTCGCCGGGGGTGGTGCCACCGGTGGTGGCGGGGTCGGCGGCGGGCTGGTGGTCGGCGGGCGAGTCGGCTGCGGGGTCGGCGACGGCGCTGCCGGCCGTGTGGTCTGGGGTGAGCCGGACCCTGCGGTGCCTCCCGGGGTCGCCGGCGCGCCCGGGCCCGGGGCGGGCGGCGC
>JBDZVK010000467.1:0-1670 GCA_040255725.1 Actinomycetota bacterium | reverse complement strand
CGGGTGGTGACCACCGGCGGCCGATGCGAGTCGGCGACCCACCGGGCGATCGCGAACGGGTCCCCGGCCTCGCACAGATCCAACACCCGGGCCTCCTCTCCGACCCGCACCCCGAAGATCCCACCGACGAACTGGTAGGTCACCCCGTCGGGGACCACCCGGGCACAGAACAGCATCCCCACCGACACCTCGTTGCTCAAGGTGCGTTCGCGAACCTCGACATCGACGCCGTCGACCAGGTTCACCAGGGTCATGCCTTCGCCGGGACGAACGTCGGTCACCTCGAACACACTGCGGTCGACCAGGGTCCACGACCGGGCCAGTAGCGCTTCGTCGTCGGGCAGCAACGGCCCCCGTTCGTCGAGGAAGCGTTCGAACCAGCCCCCCTCGGTGAGCACCAGGTCCAGCACGAGCGGGTCCGCGAGCGCTTCGGCCAACGAATCGGAATCGTCCGGGTCGAGCGCCCGTGACTCGGCCATCGCCCACACCATCTGGTCCGCCATACCGCCACGACGCTCCAGAAACGTCGTGGCCTTGCGACACAACCAGCCGACCCGCTCGGCCAACGGCGGGGGGCTCACCTGGGGGTTGTGGCACTGCTTGTACTTGCGGCCCGACCCGCACCAGCACGGCTCGTTCCTCCCGGGGCGGGAACCACCCGACGCCCTGGCCGTGGCGAGCTCGGCGAGGTCCTGGTCGATCGTGGCGGTTCCCGGCACCCGCTGCCACAGTGCTTCGGCACGGTCGATGTCGCCTCGGTCGAACGCGTACCACGCCAGGCGGTCCGTCGGGCGCGAGTCGGCCGGATCGGCCTCGTGGGCGATCTCGAGGTGCTGTTCGGCGACGAAGGGGTCCCCGGCCCGTTCAGACGCGATCGCCGCGAACCAGTGGGCGATCATCTTCTGGGTGCCCGTGCGCGCCACCCGGGTGAACGCGTCGACGATCGCCGTCGCGGCAGCGACCGTGCCGGGCATCCCCGGGAGGTCGTCGTCGACCGGCGGATCGGCGAAGACCTCCTGTGCGACCGCCGTCATCGTGACCGGATCGTCGAGGTCGTCGAGGATGCCGCGCAGTTCGTCGTCGTCGACCGGACCGGCGTCGATCCGGTCGACACGGGACGGGTCGATCCCGGCGACCGCATCCAGCGATGCGAGCAGGCCGAGCACGTGGAACAACTGGTCGTTGTCGTCGATCTGTTCGGCCAACCGGCCAGTGCGACGCAGCGTCGCCGACGCGTACCAGGCGGCCTCGTCGGCGGCCACCGAATCGCCGCGGATCTGCAGGCCCGCCGCCAGGCACCGCTCGACCAAGGGCGGACCCGGTGTGGCGAACACGTCACCGGCTCGCGCGACCAGGGCACACACCAGCTCCCCGGCGCCCAAGGGAAGACCGGATTCGGCCGATTCATCCTCGACCACCGCCACCAGCGGCGACCCCTCGGTGGCGTCGGACCGGTCCGGCCCACCGACGATGGCCTCATCGACCGGTTCGATGTGCAGCCGGTTGGCACACCCACCGGGTTCGGGCGGGGTGATGCGCACCGCGACCAGCGATCCGGGCGTGAACCGGTCCAACCACCCGGAGGGGCCCTGCCAGCCCGGACTCGCCCGGTCGGCCGTGCCCAGACGCTGGACCGCTTCTGCCACCGCGCCGTCGTCGGCGTCGTCGAG
>JBDZVK010000107.1:0-8440 GCA_040255725.1 Actinomycetota bacterium | reverse complement strand
ATGCGGATCGCGCAAGGGTTGTACGAGCGGGGCTTCATCACCTACATGCGGACCGACTCGACGAATCTGTCGCAGACGGCGCTCGATGCCGCCCGCTCGCAGGCCCGTGAGCTCTACGGCGACTCCTACGTGCCCGCGGAACCCCGCATCTACGCCCGCAAGGTCAAGAACGCCCAGGAGGCGCACGAGGCGATCCGGCCCGCGGGCGACCGGTTCAGGACCCCCCGCGAGGTCACCGGCGAGCTGTCGGGCCAGGACCTCGCCCTGTACGAGCTGATCTGGAAGCGCACGGTCGCCTCGCAGATGGCCGACGCGAAGGGGCTCACGGTGTCGGCGCGCATCGGGGCGCGGACCGCCGGGACCGGACGTGACGCGGTGTTCGCGGCCTCGGGGCGCACGATCACGTTTCCCGGCTACATGCGGGCCTACGTGGAGGGATCCGACGACCCCGACGCGGCGCTCGACGACCGCGAGACCCTGCTCCCGCCCCTGGCCGAGGGCAACGTGCTACCGCCACCCGAGCTCGAGGCCAAGGCGCACGCGACGTCGCCGCCCGCCCGCTACACCGAGGCCTCGTTGGTCAAACGGCTCGAGGAACTCGGCATCGGCCGCCCGTCGACCTATGCGTCGATCATGCAGACGATCCAGGATCGCGGGTACGTGTGGAAGAAGGGCGCCGCGCTCGTGCCGACCTGGACGGCGTTCGCGGTGATCAACGTGCTCGAGCAGCACTTCGGCGACCTCGCCGACTACGCCTTCACCGCCCGGCTCGAAGACGATCTCGACGAGATTGCGGCGGGTCGCAAGGAACGCGAGCAGTGGCTGCACGACTTCTGGTTCGGCGACGACGGCCCGGGGCTTTCGCAACTGGTGGCCAGCGCCCCCGAGGGCATCGACGCCGCGGCGGTGAACACGATCCCGGTCGGGATCGACGACGACGGCGTGCCCGTCGTGGTCAAACCGGGAAAGTTCGGCCCGTACGTCAAACGCGGCGACGACACCGCGTCGGTACCCGACGACCTGCCCCCCGACGAGATGACCATCGACCGGGCGCTGGAGTTGCTCGCGGCGCCGAGCGGCGACCGCGAGCTCGGCACCGACCCGGAGACCGGGCTCACGGTGTACGCGAAGGCGGGACGGTTCGGACCGTACGTGCAGCTCGGCGAGCTGCCCGAGAAGGGCACCAAGGGAGCAAAACCCAAGACGGCCTCGTTGTTCGAGACCATGGACCTCGACACGGTCACCCTCGACGACGCGTTGCGCCTGTTCACCCTGCCCCGCGTGGTGGGGGTCGACCCCGCCGACGAGGACGCCACGCCGATCACGGCGCAGAACGGTCGCTACGGGCCGTACCTGAAGAAGGGTTCGGACAGTCGCAGTCTCGAGACCGAGGAACAGTTGTTCACCGTCACCCTCGACGAGGCGTTGGCGATCTTCGCCCAACCCAAGCGGCGTCGCGGTCAGGCGCAGCCGGCGGCCCCGTTGCGCGAACTCGGCGACGACCCGGCGAGCGGCAAACCGGTGGTGGTCAAGGACGGCCGGTTCGGCCCGTACGTGACCGACGGGGAGACCAACGCCTCGCTGCGCAAGGGTGACCGTCCCGAGGAGATCACGATCGAGCGGGCCGCGGAGCTGCTCGCGATCCGGCGGGAGACCGCCCCCAGGAAGAAGGGGCGCGCCAAGAAGAAGGCGCCGGCGAAGAAGGCCGCCGCCAAGAAGAAGGCGCCCGCCAAGAAGGCCGCCGCGAAGAAGAAGGCGCCGGCGAAGAAGGCCCGGCCGAAGTCGTCGGACTGACGCCGCGCGCTGCCCCGCGACCGACGGCGACGGGTAGATTCGTCGCTCGTGTCCGGTGCCGATCGACCTCCGTCCACCGGCCGTGGACGGTTCATCGTGTTCGAGGGGGGCGAAGCCTGCGGCAAGTCCACCCAGGCCGCACTGCTGGCCGATCGCCTCGGTGCGGTCCTGACCCGGGAGCCGGGCGGAACGGTCCTGGGGGAGCGGCTGCGTGCGGTGCTGCTCGATCCCGCCACCGGTGACCTCGACGCCCGCACCGAGTTGCTCTTGATGCTGGCCGCTCGTGCCGAGCACGTCGCGCGGGTCATCGACCCTGCACTCACCGCCGGCCGCGACGTGGTGTGCGACCGGTTCTCGGCGTCGTCGATCGCGTACCAGGCCCACGGGCGGGGCCTCGACCCCGACGACGTCGCACACCTTTCGCGCTGGGCCTCGGCCGGACTCGAGCCCGACCTGACCGTGTTGTTGACGGTCGACGACGTCACCCGCGCGGCCCGCCTCGGCGGCGACCGGGACCGACTCGAAGCCGCGGGCGGGGCGTTTCACGCCCGCGTCGACGAGGGCTTCCGCGCGTTGGCGGCGGCGGATCCGAGGCGTTGGGTCGTGCTCGACGGCCGTCGACCCGTCGACCAGGTGGCCGATGCCGTGAACGACGCGGTGCACTCACGCACCGGTTGAACCCGGACCACCGCGCTCGTGGCGGCGATCCCGGCCACGCCGTGGCCGTGGGGGGTAGGATCCCCCGACATGACCCGGCGAGTCCGTCCAGTCGGCGTCGTGTGTGCGGCGCTCGTGTTCGTCGCGGCGTCGTGCACCGCCGAGGTCGGCACGACCACCGGCGCAGCGGGCACGACGAACGGCGGCGCCGGGGAGAGCGCCACCACCGTCGGCAACTACGGATCGAGTGTGACCACGGCCCCACCGACGACCGGCAGGCCCCTGACTTCGGCGGATCTGACCGAACTGTTGCCGACGCGGGCCGAGATCGGCCCGGGCTACGCGGTCGTCGCGCTGGACTCGGCGTCCGCGGCGCAATCCGACCGGGAGTGGGATGCGGCGACCAAGAAGGCCTGTCCCGAGCTGTACAAGGTGTCGTCGACCTTCTCGCAGCTCTTCACGGTCGCCTACCGAGGGTCTCCCGCCATCGCCCAGCGCGCCTTCGCCGACGCCGACTCGAGGCGGGTCGAGGTCGACCTCACCGAGGGCGCCGACTTCATCCCGACCGACAGCCAACTCGAGAAGATCATCTCGGCGACGAACGCCTGCGACCCGATCGAGGTGCACGACGACGAGACCGACGGCGAGATCACCGTGACGCTCCGTGCGAGCCCCGACAACCACTACGGCGACCTGGGCATGGTGATGACCATGGACATCGAGTTGGTGAACGCCCTCCTGCCCGGAGGCGTCGAGATGATGGGCCATGTGCGCACGTTCCAGCGGGGCCGGACGACGGTGTCGATCACGACGGTCGACGGTGTCGATCCGCACACCGGCCGTGCCCTGCCGGTCGACTACGACCTCGCGGCCGACCTGGCCGAGAAGCTCGACGGCGAGATCCAGCGGCTCCAGGGGCACTGAGCCGACCGCCGGTCGGCCGCGGCCGGGGCGCGCCCCACGGGCGATCGGAGCGGTGGACTCGCATGGTCTGCTGCTAGATTCATCGCCTCGGCGCCCGGGTAGCTCAGTTGGTAGAGCAATTCACTCGTAATGAATAGGTCAGGAGTTCGATTCTCCTCCCGGGCTCTTCACGTTCGACCGCTGCTGGCAGACTGGGACGATGGCATCGGAGTCCGCCCCCGCCGTCGACGCGCCGGCCCCGTCGGGGTGGGACGCGGTCCCCGGACAGGCTGCCGCGGTGCAACGGCTGCGAGCCGCTGTGGAACAGCCGGTGCACGCGTACCTGTTCGTCGGCCCCGAGGGGTCGGGCAGGCGCGTCGCACTCCGGATCTTCGCCGGTGAGCTGTTCGCCGCGCATGCCGACGACGAGGCGGCCGCGGACCGCCACCGGCGCCTGGCCGCCGCGGAACGCCACCCCGACCTGGTCGTCGTCGAACCCGACGGTCCGGTCTTTCGCGGTGGACGCGGGGGATCCGACGGCGACACCGAAGCGTCGATCGTCATCCGGGAGGCCTTCGCCTCGCCGGTCGAGGCCGACCGCAAGGTGGTCGCCGCGGTCGGGTTCGACACCGCGAACGACACCGCCGTCGGCGCGTTGTTGAAGACGCTCGAAGAACCACCCGAACGCACCACCATCGTGCTGGTCGCCCGCGGTGTGCCGCAGAACCAGGCCGCGATCGCGTCACGGTGCGTCCGCATCGACTTCTCGGCGGTCGAACCGGCCGCGCTACGGGCGATGCTCGAGGCCGAGGGCGTCGACCCCGCGCGGGCCGAACTCGCCGTCACGTCCGCCGGCGGCAACGTCGACCGGGCGCGGATCCTGGCGACCGACGATCGTCTGGCGCTGCGGATCGACGCCTGGCGAGCGGTACCGGAGAACCTGGACGGCAGCGGTGCGGTCGCGACCCGGCTGGTCGCCGAGTTGTCGGCGATGGTCGACGACGCGCTCGCGCCGGTGACCGCGCGCCACGCGAGCGATCTCGAGGCCTTCGACGCCGAGGTCGAGGCCTACGGGATCACCTCCTCGACCGGCCGACGACGGGCGCTCGTGGCTCGCCACAAGCGAATCGAACGGCAGAGCCGACTCGGTGAACTCCGGCTGGGCTGCACCGTGCTGGCCCGGGCCTATCTCGATGCGGCGACCGACGTCGGCGCCGCCGGTGACGCGCATGCCTACCTGGACGCCGCCGAGCGTGTCGGCGACGTGAGCGCCGCGCTGGCGTCGAATCCCAACACCGAACTCGCGCTGACGTCGTTGTTCTGGAACCTTCCGCCGCTCGGAGCCGACCGGTAGGGTCGAGGGCCATGGCCGACCAGGCAGATTTCGCCGACCTCGCGATGCCGTTGATGTCGTCGCTGTACTCGGCCGCGCTGCGCATGACCAGGAATCCCTCCGATGCGGAGGATCTCGTCCAGGAGGCGTACCTGCGGGCCTATCGCGGGTTCGGTGGGTTCACCGAGGGCACCAACCTGAAGGCCTGGATGTACCGCATCCTGACCAACACGTTCATCAACAGCTACCGGGCCAAGCAGCGACGACCCACCGAGACCGACCTCGACGACGTCGAGGACCTGTACCTGTACCACCGGGTGCACGACGCGCCCGGCAACGGCCTCGGCACGAGTGCCGAAGACGATCTGATGAGCCGCCTCGGCGACGCCGAGATCACCGAGGCGCTGGAGTCGCTGTCGGAGAACTTCAGGATCGCGGTGCTGCTCGCCGACGTCGAAGGATTCTCCTACGCCGAGATCGCCGAGATCCTCGACATCCCGATCGGTACGGTGATGAGCCGGCTGCACCGGGGAAGAAAAGCGCTGCAGAAGGCGTTGTACGAGTTTGCCGTCGATCGGGGGCTTGCCGGAGAACGCTTCGTCCCCAAGGAACCAGCATCATCATGAGCGAACGCACCGAATCGAACGAGGCAAGTGGCCCACGGGAGGGTGATGCCGGCGGTGGTGGGGTAGCCGACGGCGGGACGTCGCCGGCCACGGTGGCCGGCCCATCCGACCGCGTCTGCGGTGAGGCGGCGTCGCACCACCTCGACTGCGGCTCGGCGCTGCGGGACCTGTACGGGTACCTCGACGGCGAGATCACCGAGGAGCGCCGCGCCGGCATCAGGGTCCACATCGAAGAGTGCGGGCCGTGCCTGGAGGCCTTCGACTTCGAGGTCGAGTTGCGCCAGTTGGTGGCCCGCACCTGCCAGTGCGATGCCCCCGACGCGCTGCGGGAGCGGGTCGCGCAGGCCCTGCGCGAGTGTGAGGACGACACCGGGGGCGAAGAAGGCGGGTGAGGGTACCCGTGGCCGGCCGGTTGGTGCCTGCATCGGTGCAGCGCGGTAGGATCCGGGCATGGTTGCACTCGGAGCAGTGGTCTGGACCTTCTGGATCGCACCGTTCCTGGCCCTCGGCGCGGTCCTGCTGGTCGTCGCCCTCGGGCTCGGGTATCTCGTCAAGGTCGTCCGGCCGCAGTACCCGCCCGGCAAGTTCCCGCTGCCGGGTGCGTCACGTCGCCGTTGACGTCACCGGTGCGACGCTGCGAGTAGGACGGTCGCCGTGGTCGAGGTGATCGACTGGTCGACCGCGGAGTCGGTCGCGGTTCGTTCGGTCGGCCGCGAGCCGTTCTCGCAGTCGTACCACTACGCGTCGTTGCAACCGGACTTCGTGCGGTTCGCCGCCGAAGCCGAAGCCGCGGTCGCGGCCGAGACCGGCCTGGTGAGTGCGGCCGGACCGGCGCGTGCCCGGGTCACCGACCGTGCGGGCTGGGTGCGCGCGAACGTCGCGTCGTTCCGGCGGCTGCTCCGCCCGTTGTCGGATCGGCTCGGGGAGCGGATGGCCGCGGGTCCGGCCGCGCCGTTCGCCCGCCGCGTGGCCGGTGCCGAGCTGGGCATGTTCCTCGGCTGGATGTCGCGGCGGGTGCTGGGTCAGTACGACCTGCTGGTCATCGAAGACGAGAACCCCGAGGACCAGGACATCGTCTACTTCGTCGGTCCGAACGTGCTGGGTCTGGAGCGACGGTTCGGCTTTCCGCCGGACGAGTTCCGACTGTGGCTGGCCCTGCACGAGCTGACCCACCGGGCGCAGTTCACCGGCGTGCCGTGGCTGCGCGAGCACTTCCTCGGGTTGGTCTCGACGACCTTCTCGGCGCTCGACCCCGACCCGTCGCGCGTGCTGCGGGGCCTGAACCTGGCGGTGGAGGAGTTCCGCAAGGGTCGCAACCCCCTCGACGACGGGGGGATCGCGGTGCTGTTCGCCTCTCCCGAGCAGCGTGAGGCACTCGATCACCTGAGCGGGATGATGAGCCTGCTCGAAGGCCACGGCGACGTCACCATGAACCGTGCCGGCGCGGCCGAGATCCCGAGCAGCGACCGCTTCCACCGGATCCTGCACGCCCGTCGCAACGACGTGAACCCGATGATGAAGCTGATCCAGAAGCTCATCGGACTCGAGGCGAAGATGAAGCAGTACCAGGCGGGTGAGGAGTTCATCGAAGCGGTCGAGGAGGTCGGCGGTCGCTCGGCCCTCGACCGCGCCTTCGAGGCGCCGGGCAACCTGCCGACCCTTGCCGAGATCCGGGCACCCGGGGAGTGGTTGCAGCGGATGGGTCTCGACCGGGCGGCCGTCGTCACGGCCTGAGGAGGCCGCCCACGATGCAGCGCTCGACCGGATGATGCGACCCCGGCGTGGCGCGAACCTGCACTCGGTCGACGCCCTGGTTGCCCGCTGTGACTTCCCGCCGCCCGGCACGGCGGTGGACCTCGGCGTCTCGGGCGGAGCCGATTCGTCGGCGCTGGTGGTGCTGGCCGTCGCGTCGGGATGCGCGGTGACCGTGGTGCACGTCGACCACGGCCTGCGCGCCGGCTCCGCGCGAGAGACCGAGCTGGTCGCGGCCCTCGCGGCACGCTACGGCGCGGCGTTCCGCGGCGTGAAGGTCGACGTCGACGACGGCCCCAACCTCGAGGCACGTGCCCGCGCCGCCCGGTACGCCGTGCTCGGCCCGCACGCGCTGGTCGGTCACACCCTCGACGACCGCGCCGAGACCATCCTGTTGCATCTGTTGCGCGGCACCGGCGCTGCCGGCTTCTCGGCGATGACCCCGCCCGATCCCCGACGGCCGCTGCTGCGCCTACGACGATCCGAGACCGAGGCACTCTGCGCGGCCGAAGGGATCACCGTCGTCGAGGACGCGTCCAACGCCGACGGGCGCTTCGCCCGGAACCGCGTCCGCCACGAGGTCCTGCCCCTGCTCGACGACATCTCGGGCCGCGACACCGCGGTGCTGCTCACCCGCACCGCCGACCTGATCGCCGCCGACGACCGCCTCCTCGACGAGGAGGCCGCACGACTCGACCCGACCGATGCGCCCGCACTCGCCGCCGCGCCGGGGCCGCTGGCGACGCGCCGTCTGCGGAGCTGGCTCGCCCCCGTCCACGGCGGCTACGTCCCGGACGCGGGAGAGATCGAGCGGGTCCTCGACGTGGCGCGCGGACTCGCCACCGCGACCGAATTGGTCGGCGGAGCCCGGGTGGCACGGACGCGGCAGACCCTGCGCATCGAGCCGGACGGCGATGGCGGGAGGTCGACGCCTGCGAACGGATCCCCACGTGGCAACATGAAGCCGGCATGAGCATCCTCGATCCCGGTGCAACGAACCCGACGCGTCGGACGGCGCCGACCGACGGGTCACTGGGCGTCACCGTGGTGAACGCGGAGCAGCTGGCCACCCGCGTCGCCGAGCTCGGACGGCAGATCACCGTCGACTACGCGGACGTGCTGGACGATCGCCCGCTGGTGCTCGTGGGGGTCCTCAAGGGCGCGTTCATGTTCCTCGCCGACCTGGTCCGCTCCATCGGGGTCGACACCGAGATCGACTTCATGGCCGTGTCGTCCTATGGCAGCGCGACCCGCACGAGCGGGGTGGTGCGGATCGTGAAGGATCTCGACGCCGACCTGTCGGGCCGGCATGTGATCCTCGTCGAGGACATCGTCGACACCGGGCTGACCCTGCGGTATCTGCGCAAGAACCTCA
>JBDZVK010000106.1:5125-8444 GCA_040255725.1 Actinomycetota bacterium | reverse complement strand
GCGTTCTTGATCGCCATGGCGATCGCGGCCTGCTGCTGGGAGTCGTTCCCGGTCACCCGGCGCGCCCGGATCTTGGCGCGGTCCGAGGTGAACCGGCGGAGCAGCTCGACGTCCTTGTAGTCGATGTACTCCACCTTCTCGGAGGTGAGAATGCTGACCTTCTTCTTGGCGCGGCGGGAGTTGTCCTTGTTCTTGCCGCGCAACTTCGCGTTCTTTCCGGCCATGTCAGAACGGCTCCTCGTCTGTGCTCCAGCCCGAGCCGGACGGCTCGTTCACCTGTCCACCACCGTCGGATGCGGGGGCGCCGCCACTGCGCTTCTCGTTCTTGGCGATCTGCGCGGTCGCCCAACGCAGACTCGGGGCCACGTCGTCGGCGACGATCTCGACCTTGGAGCGCTTGTCGCCCTGATCGGTCTGCCACGAGCGCTGCTCGAGTCGACCGGTCACCACGACCCGGGCGCCACGCCCGAGCGATTCGGACACGTTCTCGGCGAGCTGCGCCCAGCACTTGATGTCGAAGAAGGAGGTCTGTTCCTCCCACTCGTTGTTCGAGCGGTTCTGCCACCGCCGATTGACGGCGATGCCGAAGGAGGCGACGGCCTGCCCCGAGGGGGTGAAGCGCAATTCGGGGTCGCGGGTGATGTTGCCGATGACGGTGACGGTGTTGTCCTGTGCCATGAGAGTTCTCCTCTACTGCCCGGCCGCGGCCGGGATCGCTCCCGATTCGTCGAAGAGGCCCCGACGGACCGCTTCGTGATCGGGGAGACGGATGAGCTTGTGGCGGACCACTTCGTCCGCGAGACGCAAGGTGCGTTCCAGCTCGTCGAGCGCCCCGCCCTCGGCGAGGATCTCGAGCACCAGGTAGTAACCCTCGGTCGCATGATCGATCTCGTACGCGAAGCGGCGCTTGCCCCACTTGTCGACCGAGGCGACCGTGCCCCCGGCAGCGGTGACCTGTTCGGTCACCCGGTTCACCAGGTGTGATGCCTCGGACTCGGACAGCTCGCCGTCCGCGATGATCATGATTTCATAGGCCCGCATGGGTGCGGCTCCTCCCTGTGGACCCGCCGGTGAGCGGGGCCCCGCGATCTGCGGAGCAGGGTTTGTTGCGACCAATCAAGGTTAGACGGTGACCGGACTGGATTCCACATCGCCGATCAGTATGCCGAGGGGGTGGGACACTCGTGACGGTGGGGTCCGCGATCGACGTCGTCGAGCCCTGACCGCGACCGCCGACCCGACCGCCCAACGGGACGCCGGGCGGCATGGCAGGATGGCCCCGTGCCGGTCCGATCCATCGACCATGTGCAACTCGCCATGCCTCCCGGCGGCGAGGACGCGGCCCGGGGCTTCTACGCCGACCTGCTCGGACTGCCCGAACGGGCCAAGCCGACCAACCTGGCGGCGCGGGGCGGGTGCTGGTTCGAGACCGTGACGGTCAAGGTGCACCTGGGCGTCGACGCCGACTTCCACCCGGCGCGCAAGGCGCACCCGGCCTTCCTGGTCGAGCGCCTCGACGAGCTCGTCGCCCGACTCCGCGACGCGCAGGTCGAACTCGTCGACGACGAACCGCTCGCGGGCTACGTCCGCGTCTACGCGTACGACCCTTTCGGGAACCGGCTCGAGCTGTTGGAGCCGGTCGGCAGCTGACCGTCGCCGGCGCCATCGCCGATCGGCCAGTCGACCGGCGCGTCAGCCGAGGTCGGCGTGGCCGTAGAGCCCGAGCGACTCGGCCACCTTCGACGACAGGTGGTAGCTCTCGGACTCGTCGGGAAAGGCCCCGGCGCGCACATCGGCGCCGAACCGGGCGAGCGCCGCGGCCGAATCGGCGCCGACCGAGGCGTAGCGGCGCACGAACTTCGGGGCGATCCGGTCCTCGATGCCCAGCACGTCGTGGTACACCAGCACCTGACCGTCGCAGTGCACACCCGCACCGATCCCGATCGTGGGCACCTCGAGTGCATCGGTGACCACTTCGGCCACCTCGGTGGGCACGCCTTCGAGCACCACCGCGAAACACCCGGCGTCCTGGATCGCCCGGGCGTCACGGACCAGTTCGCGGGCCGCGTCGTCGGATTTGGCCTGCACCCGGAAGCCACCCATCGCGTTCACCGACTGCGGGGTGAGCCCGAGGTGGCCCATCACCGGGATCTCCGCGTCTCGAAGCGCGGTGATCATCTCGACGCGCTTGGAGCCGCCTTCGAGCTTGACGGCCTGGGCCCCGGCGCGGATCAGGGTCGCGGCGTTGGTGACGGTGTCGGCGACCGACACGTGGTAGCTGAGCCACGGCAGATCGGCGACCACCAGGCTCGCCGGACCGGCCCGGCGCACCGCGGCGGTGTGGTGGGCGATGTCGGCCACGGTGACCGACAGCGTGTCGTCGTAGCCCAACACGACCATCGCGACCGAGTCGCCCACGAGGATCAGGTCGGCCCCCGACTCGGACACCAGCCGCGCACCCGGCGCGTCGTACGCGGTGACCATCACGAGCGGATCGGATCCGTCACGGACCTTGGATGCGGCGATTCCGGGGACGCTGAGCGAGCCCCGCTTCGACGTGGTCGACATGGAAACCTCCTGGGTACCGTCCAGGGCTCGTGCGGCTCCCGGCGGTGACCAAAACGCTACACGTCGCGGCGCGACGACCCACAAGTCCCCGAACGGCCCGACCGGGGCAGATCGCTCAGCCCGTCGTCGACCCGTCGATCACGGGCTTCAGCGCCGCCGTGAGCTGCTCGGTCGTCAGCTCACCGCTCGCCGTCTCGGCCCGCACCACGTTGACGTGGACGAGGGTCGAACCGTCCAACACGAACATGGCCGCTCCGGAGCGGAACGCCTCGTCACCGAGCCCGGCGACCTCCTCGGGCTCGGCGGCCATGTCGTACTGGCGCGGATAGTTCGACGCGCCGTTGTCGGTGTCGACGACCACCTTGAACTGCGCGCGCACCGACGGATCGGCCGGCCGGACGTCGCAGACGAAGTCGCCGTAGGTCTCGTCGGTCGCCGCGTCGGCGACCGGGACGCCGATGATGCTCTCGACGTCGACGCCCTCGAGGAGCGCGCACACGTCGACGTAGGCGTCCACCTCGGCGACGGCCGCATCAGACCCGGGTGTCGTCGAACCGCTCGCCTGCGACGGGGTCGACGGGGTCGATGACACGCCGTCGGTCGCGGTCGTGTCGGGACCGCCGGCCGTGGTCGTGTCGCCGGCCGACCCACAGCCCGCGCCGAACACGATCAGCGGCGCGACGACGAGGGCGGCGGCGAGTCGTCGCAGGCATCGCCCCGGGGTCGGGGTGCGGACCGGAGTCGAGGTAGG
>JBDZVK010000106.1:0-5025 GCA_040255725.1 Actinomycetota bacterium | reverse complement strand
CGAGACCTACTGGGCCTCCGGCGCGGCCGTGGGCGGCGCCGTCACCGGCGGCTGGGTCGGCGGTGGCGCGGTCTGCGGTGGCGCCGTCTCGGGAACCGTGGGCGGGGAACCACCGCCGCCACCGCCGCCACCATCGCCGGCACCGCCTCCCTGGCCGCCACCGTCGCCGCCGCCGGTCTGTTCGCTGCCCGAGCCGCCGCCGTTGCCCTGCCAGACGGTGGTCGCGGGGCCCGACCGGGAGCCGCCCGTTCGCGACCCTGACGACTCGGAGCCGGTCGATGTCTGTTGGCGGATCGGGCTTCCCCCCTCGAAGTCCTCGACCGTCAACGCGGGAGGCAGATAGCGCGAGCCGCCCCAGGAGGTCAGGAACTTCCCACCGGTCAGCCCATCCTCGCCGACCTGCGGGAAGTCCTGGGGCGCGGTGTCGGCGAGCGCGGCCTTCATGAACGTGCGCCAGATCTCGGTCGGGTAGCTCGCGCCCGCGAACGACGACGGCATCACCCGGCTGCCGTCCTCGTAACCCATCCACACCGACGCGGTCAGCCCCGGAACGAACCCGGTGAACCAGGCATCGGTGTTCTCCTCGCCGGCCTCGAGATCGTCGCCGGTCCCCTTGTCGGCCACGGCAACGGTGCCGGTCTTGCCCGCGGCCGGCCGGCCGATGTCGGCCGAAGTCGCCGTACCCTTCTCGATCACCTTCTGCAGGGCATAGACCACCCGGGCGTTCTGGGTGGGGGTGAGCACCTGTTTGCGGGCCGGGGTGTAGCTGGCGACCACGTTGCCGTTGCGGTCCTCGACACGGGTCACCGTCGTCGCGTTCATCTGCACACCGTTGCGGGCGAAGGTGCTGAACGCGTCGGCGACCTGCACCACCGGGATGTCCGCAGCGCCGAGCACATAGGCCGCCAGGTAGTGCGGCGTGCCGTCCCGCATCTCGAACCGGTTGGTCACTCCCAGTTCGTGCGCGGTGTGGACCACCTGCCTGGGTCCGAGGTCGAGCATGATGTTGACATACGACGAGTTGATCGACTGCGCGGTGGCGTCGACCACCGACGCGACCCCCGAGGTGCAGCAGTCGCTGCGGACCGGCCAGTCCTCGGTCAACACGCCGGGATGCTCCGAGGCGAGGAACGTCGTCTTGTAGGGCGCCGGCACCGACGAGGTGATCGCATAGCCGTGTTTCACCAGGTCGGCCAGCGCGAACGCCTTGAACGTGGACCCGACCTGGCGGCCGGTGCCGCCCGCGCCCGTGGCCAGGTTCACCTTGTTGGTGTCGTAGTCGGTGCCGCCCATCATCGCCACGACCCGGCCCTGACCGTCGACCGCGGCGAGCGCCCCGGAGGGATGGTCGGGAAAGCTCAGCACCGAGGTGACCGCCTGGTAGGCCTGCTTCTGGCGTTCGGGTTGCAGGGTCGTGTAGATCCGCAGCCCGCCGTTGAACACCTCGTCCTTGCCGAGCTTCGCGGTGAGGTCCTGGATGACCGACATCACGAAGTAGCGCGCTCCGTAGGGATCGTCGCCGGTGGAGCCGAGCTGCTTGCCGCCCAGCCAGTTGACGCCGGTGGTGGGGTGGTAGTCGACGACGCCGAGCGGCGCGGCGGACGCCTGCAGGCGCTGGGACGCGTCGATCATGTGGTTGTCGGCCATGTTGCGCAGCACGAGGTTGCGCAGGCTCAGGGCCTTCGCGTGGTCGTCGGCCCAGCCGGGGTTCCGCACGATCCCCGCGAGGAACGCCGCCTGAGACAGATCCAGATGGGCCGCGTCGACGCCGAAGTAGGTCTGGGCCGCGGCCTGCACGCCGTACGCGCCGCGCCCGAAGTACACCAGGTTCAGGTACCGCTCGAAGATCTGTGACTTGGTGAGTTGCTGTTCGAGCTTGACCGACAGGATCGCTTCTTTGATCTTGCGTTTGAAGGTCCGCTCCGAGGTCAGGTAGGTGAGCTTCACGTACTGCTGGGTGATGGTCGAGCCGCCGTGGGTGGTCTGACCACCGCGGATGTCGATCCACGCGGCCCGGGCGATGCCGATCGGGTCGACGCCGCCGTGTTTGAAGAAGTCCTTGTCCTCGGCGGCGAGGACGGCGTTCTGCATCTCGGGGGAGATCTTCGACAGCGGCACGACGACGCGGTTGACGTCGCCGTGGAGCGACGCGATCGCATTGGTCTCGTTGCAGTTCTCGGTCACGTCGGCGGCGCACACGAACGAGGTCTGGTCGACGACCGGGTTCGTGGTCGGGATCTGCACCTGCGAGGCGGCCCACAGCACGCCGATCAGCGAGGCGACGACGATGACGCCGAGGAAGAACAGCGGCCGCCGGGCCCGCCACAGCAGGGACCGCCGTTTCGCTCCGGGCGCATTCGGATCGGGCGCCGTCTTCCGGCGCTTGCGCGCATTGTGTTTCGTCATAACTCACACGCCGCGCTGAAGAACGGGACGGACGAAAAGGTTATCAGCGGCCGCGCGATCAACCACCTGCCGGTCGGAGGCGCCCTGGTTCGCGTAGGGGTCAGCCGCGGGGAGGTCGACCCGCACCGACGACATCGACTTCCAAGTCCGCATCGCCGCATTGCACCATGCCGCGCGCGAACAGAGCACGAACGGAGCGAGGTCAGCTGCCCCCGAGCGGGAACGACCGCATCAGGTGGTTCCACCAGCAGGCGGTGCACACCTCGACGACGTAGCCGGTGAACGTGCCCCGCCGCCTGGCGATCTTGGCCAGTTCACCACGGCTCGACAGACACCGCCCCGAGGCGGGAAGTCTGGTGCCGAACACGTAGGTGACCAGGACCAGGTCGTCCGCGTCGCATACCGGACACGGCCGATCAGAGGCGAGGCCGAGTGCGGACGCGTTCCGTCGGAGCTCGGGATGCGCATCACAGACCTCGTTGCGGGCGATCCGGCCGGCACGGTACTGCGAGAGCAGCGACTGGCGCGCGAGGCGGTAGTCGATCTCGCCGACACCGTTGAACCGGGCCGGAGCGGGAGCGCTTCTGGCTGCCACGGCCCCCACGCTACCGGCCGGGCACCGACCCTGTCCCCCGGCCCGCTCGCCCGCCATCGCCGTGTCGGCCACGGGGACGACGGAGAACAGCGCATCGACGCATGGATCGTCTCCGAACGACGTGACGGGTGCGACATCGGTAACAGCCGGTTGACATCGAGAGCCTGCGTTCTCCATACTGTCGACGTATCACTTCGATACTTCGATTCGATATATTGACCTGGCAATGACACTCCTCGACCTCTCGCTTCTCGGCCTGCTGGCCGACCAACCGCTGCACGGCTACGAGCTGTCGAAACGGCTGCGTGAGCAGGGACGCGGGGCGGTGTCCTACGGTGCCCTCTACCCGGCGCTGGGACGGCTCGACCGCAAGGGGCTGGTCACCTCGGCGGCATCCGCGGAACCGGCGGCGGCGCCGATGACCGGGTCGCTGGGTGCCGAGGTGGCCCGGCTCCGGCGCGGGGTCACCGCTTCGGCCGGTCGTTCCAAGCGCAAGCGCAAGGTGTACACGATCACCGACGCGGGTCGCCGCCGTCTGCACGAGCTGCTCACCACTCCGCCCGACGACGACCGCACGTTCGCGGCGCAACTGGCCGCGGCCGGGCATCTCGAGCCCGCAGAGCGTCTGGAGTTGTTCGACCATCGACGCCGGATGCTGCGCGACCGCCTCGGCGACGACGCTCCCCGTTTCGGTGACCGGTACCGCTCCGCCCTGCGGGAGCGCGACCGCCTCGCCGACGAGGGCGAGCTCGACTGGCTCGACCACCTGATCGCTTCCGAACGTGCCGCGGCGGCGCCCGGCACCGCGCCCGTTTCCGAATCCTCCGTCGACGCCCCCGTCGACGTGGCCCCCTCCGTCGACTCTCCCGTCGACGCGACTCCCAGAACCGTTGGAGGTTCCATCCGATGAGCAAGATCCGTCTCGCCATTGCCGGTGTCGGCAACTGTGCGAACTCCCTGATCCAGGGCCTGACCTACTACGCCGACGCGAACGACGGCGACGAAGTACCGGGCCTGATGCACGTGAACCTGGGCGGCTACCACATCAGCGACATCGAGCTGGTCGCCGCATTCGACGTGGACGCCACCAAGGTCGGCCAGGACGTGGCCAAGGCCATGTGGGGCGGGCTGAACAACACGATCCGCTTCGCGGACGTGCCCGAGACCGGGGTGAAGGTCCAGCGCGGCCCGACCCTCGACGGCTTCGGCAAGTACTACGCACTCAGCGCCGAAGAGTCGCCCTTCGAGCCGGTGGACGTGACCGCGGCCCTGCGTGACGCCGAGGTCGACGTCTTGGTCTCGTACCTGCCGGTCGGTTCGGAACAGGCCCAGAAGTACTACGCCCAGTGCTGCCTGGACGCGAAGGTCGCGTTCGTCAACGCCATCCCGGTGTTCATCGCGTCCGACCCGGAGTGGGCGCAGAAGTTCGTCGATGCCGGAGTGCCGATCGTGGGTGACGACATCAAGTCGCAGGTCGGTGCGACGATCGTGCACCGGATCCTGTCGCGCCTGTTCGAGGACCGCGGCATGGTGCTGGATCGCACGTACCAGCTCAACGTGGGCGGCAACATGGACTTCAAGAACATGTTGGAGCGTGAACGCCTGGAGTCGAAGAAGATCTCCAAGACCCAGTCGGTGACCAGCCAGCTCGAACACGGCATCGCCGCCGACGACGTGCACATCGGCCCGTCCGACCACGTCGCCTGGTTGCAGGACCGCAAGTGGGCCTACATCCGTCTGGAGGGCCGCAACTTCGGTGACATCCCCCTGAACGTCGAGCTCAAGCTCGAGGTGTGGGACTCACCGAACTCGGCCGGGGTGATCATCGACGCACTGCGCTGCGCCAAGCTGGGCCTGGACCGCGGCCTGGCCGGCCCACTGGAAGGACCTTCGGCGTACTTCATGAAGTCGCCCCCCGTCCAGCACCACGACGCCGACGCCCACCAGATGGTCGAGCAGTTCGCCGCAGGCGAACTGGGCCACTGAGGGCCGGCTGGGTCGGGGTCGAGCAGTTCGCTCACAGC
>JBDZVK010000466.1:0-1674 GCA_040255725.1 Actinomycetota bacterium | reverse complement strand
TACCTCGTCGTGCGTGATCGTGCCGTCGCCGAGGAGATCGCGCAGGAGGCGTTCATCCGCCTGTACGACCACTTCGCCGAGGTTCGCAACCCGCCCGGGTTCCTGCGGACCGCGGCCGTGCGGCTGGCCATCACCTGGCGCGACCGCCGTCGGATGGAGACCGAACGACTGACGCTGCTGCCCGGTCGCCGGATCGGCGGCGGTGACGACGCCGAACCGGTCATCGACGAGACCTGGGAGGCCCTCGGGCGGATCGCTCCGGACCGTGCAGCCGTGCTCGTCCTGCGCTTCTACGAAGACCTGTCTCACGCCGAGATCGGACGGATCGTCGGCGCTTCCGCCGCCACGGTGCGATCCCGGACCCGGCGAGCTCTGGCCGACCTACGCAAGGAGTTGGAACGATGACCGAACCCGACGATCTCGAGGCCCGCCTCCGTGCGACCCTCGCCGAGCAGGCCGGTGCCGTGCACCCGCACGGGCACCCGTTCGACCCGAGCGCCGGGATGCAGGTGGGATTGGACGACACCGGCTCCGGGCTGCCACCGGCGCCAGGGCACGGCGACAAGCGCGGACCAATGGTGGTGATGGCGGCCGCGGCGGTCGTGCTCGTCGTGGTCGGCGTCGCGATCGCGGTGAACCGGAATGCGCCGAGCGCTGAGCGAGTCCGCGCGGCAGCCGCGCCGCCCGGATCAGGCACCGAGGGAACGCCGTCGACGACCGCGAAGACGGTCGTCGGCATCGACTCACTGGACGGCCTGTTCGTCGCGACATCGGCCGAATTCAACGGACCGGCGTTTTCGAACTCGTGGCTGAACTTTTCGACGAGGGCGTTCAGAATCGGCACGAACCGCTGCCTGCAGGCGGAAGGCTTGCCCGCCCGTGGCGGCGACGACCTCTCGGCACCGCGCGCTGGTGCAATGCGGAACAACACCCAGTTCCCGGACATCGAGAAGCTGGGGGCGGGAACGTTCCTGGACGGAACGTCTTCGTCGACGCCGCCCTCTCCGACCGTGGGGGCTCAGTCTGCGCCGACGACGACCGTGGACGAGCTGTCGTACGCAGCTGCGTACGACAAGTGCGAGAATCGGGCGATCGCGCCCTATCGCCAGGTCGTCGACGACGCGCACACCTACGCGGGAGTCTGGGGACAGATGTGGACCAAGGGCATCAATCGCGACCCGAATGTGGTCGCGGCGAAGGCCGGATACGTATCCTGCATGGCCGAAAAAGGCATCACGGTGACGGTCGACGGGTCCAATGGGGAGCTCACCGATGTGTTCGGTCTGGCCGACGAAGCGCAGCGCAACGGCGACACCGCCCGGGTCGGCCAGCTCGCCAGGGCGTACGGCAGCTGTGTCGAACCGGTGTCCGAGGCGATGGACGACTACCGCCTCGCCGAGCGTGCCGAGTTCTACCAGCGCTACGGGACCCAGTTGCAGCAGCTCGCGGTCGACATCGATCGGGCCGAGACCCGCCTCAGCGTCGAATACGGCATCCCTCGCCCCTGACCCCGTGATTTTGGGTGCGGGTTCCGGACACCCAGTGTCCGGAACCCGCACCCAAAATGGCCTTGTCACGCCGGGCGGCGGCGAATCGGCTGCTGCCCGCGGGTACGAGGGCCGCTAACCTCGAATCGTTTGTGAATCGGCTGATCGAAGGAGTGTGACGTGCCGG
>JBDZVK010000465.1:0-1674 GCA_040255725.1 Actinomycetota bacterium | reverse complement strand
CGGCCCGGTGACCGCGCTCTGGTTTCTCGCGATCGTGGTGGTGGTCGTCGCCGTCGGTGGCGTCGTGCTGTGGTTGACCAGCCGCAGTCCGTCGTCGACCGAATCGTCGATCGACTCGTTCCGTCGTGAAATGGACGCCCTGTCGCCCAAGGATCACGACGAACCCCGCACCGGAGGAGCCTGATCCTGGCCCGCGACCTCGCCATCGACCTGGGAACGGCCAACACCCTGGTGTATGCGAAGGGCAAGGGCATCGTGCTGAACGAGCCCTCGGTCATCGCGCTGAACTCGCGTACCACCGAGGTGCTCGCGATGGGTCACGAGGCGTGGAAGATGATCGGCCGCACCCCCGGCTACATCGTCGCGGTGCGTCCGCTGCGCCAGGGCGCGATCACCGACTTCGACGTCACCGAACGCATGATCCGGTTGCTGCTCAAACGGTCGGGGGTGTCGCGGTTCAACCGGCCCCGTGTCGTGATCTGTGTGCCCTCGGCGATCACCGAGGTCGAGCGTCGTGCGGTCATCGAGGCGACCCGGCGCGCCGGCGCGGCCGATGCACAGCTGTTGGAGCAGCCGATGGCCGCGGCGATCGGCGCCGACCTGCCGATCAACGAACCGGTCGGCAACATGGTGATCGACGTCGGAGGCGGTACCACCGAGACCGCACTGATCTCACTCGGCGGGGTCGTGTCGCTCGAGGCGGTGCGGGTCGGCTCGTTCGACATCGACGCGGCGATCCAGACGTTCATCCGACGCGAATACGGCATTGCCGTGGGGGAGCGGACCGCCGAGGAGATCAAGATGACGATCGGTTCGGCGTGGCCGGTCGCCGAGAGCGTCAAGGCCGAGGTGCGCGGGCGCGACCTGATGACCGGCCTGCCCAAGACCGTGATCCTGTCGCCGGCGGAGGTGCGCGAGGCGATCGGCGAACCCGTCGGGGCGATGGTGGAGTCGGTGATCACCTGTCTGGGCGGGGCCCCACCGGAACTGGCCCAGGATCTGATCGTCCGGGGTCTGAACCTCGTCGGCGGTGGTGGCATGCTCAAGGGTCTCGACCAGCGGATCGCTGCGGAGACCGGCATCGGCGTGCACCTGGTCAACGCGCCGCTGGAGGCCGTGGTGCTGGGTGCCGGTCGCTGTGTGGAGTCCTACGATGAACTCCGAGTGATGTTCATGGGTGCGCGTGACTGAGGATCCGCCGCCGTCGACCGGACAGGCCGGAACCGACGCCGCGATCGACGAACCGGGCGCGCCTGCGGCCGGCGTTCCCGCCCCGCCGGTTCCCGACGCGGACCCGGCGCCCCGCGAGCGGCCGACGCTCCCGCGGATCCCCCGACTCGTGTGGGTCACGTCGGGCCTGTGGGTCGCGACGGTGCTCGCGGCGCTGGTCGTCACCTTTCTGCCCTCGGGATACCTCGTCGACGCGCCGGGCAGCGCGCTCGACACGAGCCGGCTCGTGACCGTGCCCGATTCGGTGCCCACCTACTCGCATCCCGGTGGGTTCAGGCTCGTCACGGTCGCCGAGACGAATCGGCCGATCTTCGGCCAGGCGCTGGTCGGCTGGTTGGACCCCGACACCGACGTGTTCCCACGTTCGGAGGTGCTCGGCGACACGCCCCGGGCCGACGAGGTGCGCTACCAGCTCGTGCTCATGCAGAACGCGAAGCACTCGGC
>JBDZVK010000105.1:0-8462 GCA_040255725.1 Actinomycetota bacterium | reverse complement strand
TCGTGCTCGGGTTCGTGTGCACGTGCTTGATCTGCTGGTAGGCGCGGTAACCCTCCACGCCGAGCTCACGGCCGATCCCCGACTGCTTGTAGCCACCGAAGGGACGCTCCGGCGAGATCATGTGGTAGTCGTTGATCCACACCGTGCCGGTCCGCATCCGGTTGGCGATGGACTGGGCCCGCTCGATGTTGGTGGACTGCACGCCCCCGGCCAGGCCGTAGATCGAGTCGTTCGCGATGGCCACGGCCTCGTCGTCGTTCGAGAACGGGATCACCGCGAGCACCGGCCCGAAGATCTCCTCCTGGGCGATCTTCGCCGAGTTCGACACCTGCGAGAAGATCGTGGGCTTGTAGAACGCATCCTTGTCGAGGTTGTCGGCCAGCCCCTCGGGCTTGGCCCCACCCACGACCGGCTCGCCGACCTCGTCACGCCCGAGCTTCACGTAGCGCTCGACGGTCTCGACCTGCCCGCGGGACACCAGCGGACCGAGGTCGGTCGCGTAGTCGAGCGGGTCACCGATCACCATCTTCGCCGCACGCTCGACCAACAGGTCGAGGAACTCGTCGTAGATGCTCGTGTGCACCAGCGCCCGGGTACCCGACTCGCACACCTGACCGTTGTGGAAGAACGTGCCGAAGAGCACCGCCGCGGCGGCGATGTCGAGATCCGCGTCGTCGAGCACGATGTTGGCCGACTTGCCGCCCAACTCGAGGGTGACCGGCTTGACCGTGCCCGAGGCGAGCTGCATGATCCGACGCCCCACCTCGGTCGAACCGGTGAACGCGGTCTTGTCGACCAGCGGGTTCGCGGCGAGTTCCTCACCGACGGTGCCACCAGGGCCGGCGACGATGTTCACCACGCCCGGCGGGATGTCGGCCTCCTGGAAGATCTCACCCAGCAGCAACGCGGAGACCGACGTGTACGACGCCGGCTTGATCACCGCGCAGTTGCCCGCGGCGAGCGACGGGGCGATCTTCCACGACGCCATGATGAACGGGAAGTTCCACGGGATCACCCCGGTGGTCACGCCGTGGGGTTCGTAGCGCTTGTAGTTCGACGACGGCGGGAACGGCGCCGGGGGAAGGTCGACCTGGTCGGGCTGCTCGGCCGCGCACCGGGCGAACCAGCGGAACGCGCTCGCCCCGCCGGGGATGTCGGCGAACGACGCCTTCTTGATCGTGCCACCACCATCGCGGGCCTCGGCCTCGGCCAACTTCTCGGTGTTCGCGTCGATGAGGTCGGCGACCTTGTTCAGCTTCTCGGCGCGCTCCGCTCCCGACATCTTGGGCCACGGGCCCTCGTCGAAGGCACGCCGGGCAGCCTCGATGGCCCGTACGGCGTCGTCGCGGCCACCCTTGGCGACCTCGGTGTACGGCGTGTTCGTCGCCGGTTCGTAGGTGGTGAAGGTCTCGCCGGAGACCGCGTCGACGTACTCCCCGTCGATGAAGAGCTGCTGGGTGGCCATGGTTGCTCGTTCCCCTTGTGGATGCCTGGTTCGGGACGCGCCGTGCGCCGAGGAGGATCGGGCGGATCGCGTCGTCGCAGGCAGCCTACCGGCCAACTCCCGGCGGCGCAGCCCCGACTCGCGCCCACCTGCCTGTCGATCAGACCGGCGCCCAGCGACCCGTGTCGATCGCGTCCCGGTCGTCGACGGTGGCGCGGCCGTCGTCGTCGAGTTTGCGCAGGTGCGCCCACAACGACAGGCGGGCCACCGGGTACAGCGCGGCGTCGACGTCGGCGTACACGACCGGCACGAGGTCGTCGACCGTCGCGGTGCCCGCCACGTCGGCCAGCGCCGCGGCGACGAGCTGCTCACGCCCGGTGCGGTGGGCGACGTAGGCCGCGATGACCGCCGCCGGGTCGTCGATCACGTGCCCGTGGGCCGGGGCGATCCGGGCCAGCGGCGGCTCGAGGGTCGCCAGGCGGTCGAGCGAGGCCATGTAGGCGCTCATGTCGCCGTCGGGTGCGGCGATCACCACGGTCACGCCTTGCATGATGTGATCGCCGGTGAACAGGAGGTCCTCGTCGACCAGCAGCACGCACAGGTGGTTCGACGCATGCCCCGGGGTGTGCAGCATCCGCAGCGTGTAGGAGTCGGTGACGATCTCGTCGCCGTCGCCGAGCGTGCCGGTCACCTCCAGGCCGTCCCGCGACCCGAACGCGAGGATCGCCGCTCCCGTGCGCTCGGCGAGGTCGACCGCACCGGGCCAGTGGTCGACGTGGGTGTGGGTGCAGACGATGCGGGTGATCCGGCCGCCGCCGGTCGTGCCGGCGGTGACGATCGCGTCGACGTGCGCGGCGTCGTCAGGGCCCGGGTCGATCACGGTGACCTCATCGGATCCGACCAGATAGGTGTTGGTGCCCGGTCCGGTCATCACCGACGGGTTCGGTGCGAGCACGCGGCGCACCAGCGGCGACAGGCGCGCCGGCTCGCCGACGACGAGCGGCGCGTCGCCCGCGGCGTCGACCACGTCGACCGAACGCGGGGCTCCGGTCACGGCGACGTGGTCCGTCCGGTGGCGTCGATGTCGGGCATCCCGACCCGGGTCTCGCCGACCAGTGTGCCGGCGCCCGGCGCGGCACCCGCCCGATCGTCGAGTCCGGGCCACGAGGTCAGCGTGTCGTCGCCCACGTAACCGAGCTCGTAGTCGGGATCGCCGGGAAAGACGATCCGAAAGCCGTCCGCGTCGGTGATGACCCGCGGGATCATCTCGGGGACCTCGTGCTCGGTCGCCGCCACCTCGAGCGCTTCGGCGACGGTGGAGAACTGGTCGAGGAAACGCAGGTTGGCGATCGTGGGAGGCAGCATCGGGAAGCTGCCCGATGCGTGGTCGGCCAACGCCTGCGCGGGTACGAGCCACTGTGCCGAGATGACCTCGCGGTCGTCGTGGACGGCACGCTGGCCGATCGGCGCCGGCGCGAGGAAGAACCGGGTGTCGTAGCGGCGCGGCGAACCGGCCGGCGTCACCCAGTGCGACACGTAGTGCATCTCGCCGAGCGAGAGATGCAGCCCCTCTTCCTGGCAGATCTCGATCAACCGACGTTCGCGCCGGTCGACCGAACGTCGATGCAGGGCGAATCGGGCGACCACCTCGGGATCCGCGAAGTCCAGTGGGCTGCCGTCGGCGCGGGTCGCCATCAGCAGGCCCGCCTCTTCGAGGGTCTCGCGTACCGCCGCCACCCAGAACGCCAGACCGTTGCGAGGCAAACCCAGGCGCGTCGACGCTTCGACGTCGTCGAGGCCCAGACAGATCGACGCCACCGCGGCTTCGCCGTCGTCGGGATCGACACCGCCACCGGGAAACACGTACGCGCCGCCGACGAAGTCGGAGTTCAGGTTGCGCTGCAACATGCACACCTCGATGCCGCCGGCACGCCGGTCACGGATCAACATGACCGTCGCCGCCGGGCGGACGGGCACCGCGGCGGCCGGATCGAAGCGCAGGCTCATGGACTCGACGCCGTCAGTACCGGGAGGACCCGGGCGTGAGCACCCCGTGCTGCCGGGTGCTGTCCGATCCGCCGGCACCGTCGGGGGTCTCCTCCCAACTGTCGACGTCGACGTACTCGGGCTCGGCATTCGAACGGAACCGCCACCCCGCGGCGGCGTCGTCGCCGACGACCACGAAGGGCATGCGGAACCGGGACACGACCCAGCTTCCGAGGTGCCGCCCGGTCAGGCTCCGGGCCGGACCGAGCAACAGCAGGCCTCCCACGACCGCGCTCACGAAGCCGGGCAGGGTGACCAGCACGGCCCCGACGAGTCGCAGCGCGCCGTCGAGCACGGCGGGTGCCGGAGAAGCACCCTCGTGGAGCTCGCGACTCGCCGTGCGCCAGGCCGCCAGACCCTGGACCTTGACCTGCCAGGCCCCGAGGAGGCTCAGCACCACCAGCGCAAGGATCGTCCAGTCCCAGCCGATGAAATGGGCGACCACCGCGGCCACGACGATCTCGATGATCGGCACGACCACGAAGAAGAAGTACTTCATCGCATCAATCGTATCGGGGCCACGTCGACGAGCCGCTCCGTCGGGTCGTGGCCACGCCGCGTCTCAACCGGCCGACGCCGTCGCCGTCTCGCGTGCTTCGAGCAGGCCGCGGCGTTCCGCCTCGTTCAGCCCACCCCAGATGCCGTGCGGCTCACGGATCGCGAGGGCGTAGTCGAGACACGCCGCCTTGACCGGACAGGTCCGGCAGATGTCCTTCGCCTTGGCTTCGCGCCGACGACGCTCCTCTTTGCGTTCGAAGGTGGAGGGCGGGTAGAACACGACCGCCTGCGGGCCTCGGCACGCCGCGCGGGCCTGCCAGGCCTGTTCGACACGTTGAGCGCTCATCGGCGGACCCCCTTTCGTCAATCGAAACCCTACCGAGGGGTGTCACGTGCCACAAGGGGTTTTTTCGTCGCCACTTCGCGCGTCCACGGCCGCTCGATCGGCACGCCGGTCCAGGTCAGATCGGTTCGACCCGACAGATGACCCCGTCGATGCCGGTGACCCTGACCGGGGTTCCCACCGGTACCTCGGCGTCACCGCGCCCGGCCCACAACGCCTCGTCGACGCGCACGACCCCGTCGGGGCGGCACGCCTCCACCACGGTTCCCTCCCGCCCCACGAGCCAGGTCCGGTCGATCATCGGCGTCGAGAAGCGCGACCGGGTCATCGCGGGCATGCCGAACACCATGAACACGATCACCGCAGCGATCGCGCCGATCGTCGCAGGCCACGGGGTCGGCACCCCGTCGTAGAGTGCCAACAGGCCGACCGCGCACAACACCGACCCGATGGCGGTCCACACCCGGGGCACCCCGACCTGGACGTCGACGGCGAACGCCACCATCGCGGCGACCACCAGCACGACCGCGAGCGGTCGGATGGGCAGCACCGCCAGTCCGTAACCGGCGAACAGCAGACACGCCGCGCCCACGACGCCCGCGACGCCGATACCGGCGGTGTAGAACTCGAACAACAACAGTGACAACCCGATCGCCAACAGCAGCACCGCCACCGCCGGACTCGCGAACGTGTGCATCGCCGTCCGGGTCGTCGACAGCTCCGAGAACTGGATTGGTGTCGCCGGTGTCGAACCCTCGGCCGAGACGTGGAACCCGTCGATCGTGAGCAACATGTTGCGCAGCACCAGCGCCTTCTCGGGTGCCACGGCCAGGCCCCGCCGCGCCGCCGCGGCCGGGCCCAGAAGCTCGTCGCCGAGGACCTGGCGGTGCTGCAGGTACGCGTCGGACCACCACCGCAGCGGCACGACGGTCGGGCCCATGTTGCCGATCGCCGAGCCGGGAGCGACGCCGACGTGGTCGACCGTCGCCAGAAGTTGCGCAGCGCCGCCCTCGGCCCGGGAACCCGACGGCCCGATCCAGGCGACCACCGGCACGGCCGACGCGTGGATCTTCCGTGCGAGGTCCACGAGCGTCGCATCGTCAACGACCGACTGGGAGCTGTCGATGCGCAGCACCACGGCGAGCGCGTCGTCACGCTGCGCCTGATCGATGCTCGCTGCGAGGAAGTCGGCCAGGATCGGGTCGAGGATGCCGCTGACCTTGACGACCTCGACCGCCCCGGGGTCACCGCCGGTGGCACCGGGCGCGGCGGAGGCCACCGCGGGGGCGATCAGGCCCAGACCGCCCAGGGCCACCAACACGGCCGCTCCGACGATGGTCGATAATCTGCGCACAGCAGCATCCTTTCGCAACGCGCGCACTTCCGGAGAAAGGTGAACGTGGACCCGGTCCAGTATCTCACCGCCGCCCGACTGGTCATCGTGGCCGGAAAAGGCGGGGTCGGCAAGACGACGGTGTCGGCGACGCTGGCCTGCGCGGCCGCCCGCAGCGGACTCGACGCCCTGGTGGTCGATCTGGAAGGGTCCTCGGGACTGCCGTCGAAGTTCGGGATCGACGAACTCGCCTACGACGACTGTGTGCTGCGGGACCGCGACGACGCGGCCGGCCACGGCGAGATCAGGGCGCGTCGGATCACGCCCGACGATGCGCTCGTCGAGTACCTGAACGACCACGGGCTGAAGCGGATCTCCAAGCGTCTGGCCTCGAGCGGCGCCCTAGACGTGGTCGCCACGGCCACCCCCGGCATCAAGGACATCCTGGTGCTCGGCAAGGTCAAGCAGCTCGAACGCGACGCCGTGGCGGACGTGATCGTCGTCGACGCACCCGCTGCCGGCCACGCGATCACCTTCCTCCAGTCGGCCCGCGGCCTCGTCGACGCCGTGCAGGTCGGCCCGATCAACACCCAGGCCTCCGACGTGCTCGCGCTGCTCACCGACCCGAATCGCTGTCGGGTCATGCTGGTCACGATCGGTGAGGAGACGCCCGTGAACGAACTGGTCGACACGGCGTTCGCGCTGGAGGACCGGATCGGCGTGCACCTGACCCCGGTCGTGGTCAACGCCGAACTCGAAGAACTGCCGGGCCTCGACGCCGACCCGTCGGCCGCGGCCAAGGCCGCGGGCGTGAAACTGCGACGCGGTGAGCGGCGCGCGCTCGCCGAGGCGGCCGAGTTCCGCCGCACCCGCCGCGCCCTGCAACAGACCCAGACCGGGCGACTGGCCGAAGTCCTGCCGCTGCCGCAGATCCATCTGCCGTTCTGTTTCGAAGGCGACATCGGACCCGACCAGCTCGACCGCCTCGCCGACGCGCTGCTCGACGACCTGCGGGCCATCGAACCCGAGGCCGTCGGACTCGTCGCGTCATCGGCGTCATCGACGACCGACGGCACCGCATGACCCTCGACGCGTTGATCACCGAACGGCGGATCATCATCTGCGCCGGTTCGGGTGGCGCCGGCAAGACCACCACCGCGGCCGTCCTGGCGATGGAGGCGGCACGCCGCGGCCGCCGCTCGGTGGTGGTGACGATCGACCCGGCCAAACGACTGGCCGACGCGCTCGGTTTGACCGGGATCGGCAACGAACCCCGGCGCATCGACGGCGACTGGCCCGGTGAGATGTCGGCGGTGATGCTCGACACCAAGGGCACCTTCGACGCACTCGTCGAGACCTATTCCGAGGACCCCGAACAGGCCGCCCGGATCCTCGACAACCGCTTCTACCGGAACATCTCCGGCGCCCTGTCGGGCACCCAGGAGTACATGGCCATGGAGAAGCTGTACGCGTTGCACCACGACGACCGCTTCGACGTGGTCGTCGTCGACACCCCGCCGACGCGTCACGCGCTCGACTTCCTCGACGCCCCGCGACGGCTCACCCATTTTCTCGACCACCGCCTCTACCGGCTGCTCATGGCCCCGACCCGAGGGGTGATGAAGGCCGTGAACGTGGCCGCTCAGACCTTCGTGCGCAGCGTGTCACGGGTGGTCGGCGCCGAGGTTCTCGACGACGCGCTCGCGTTCTTCGGCGCGTTCAGCGGGATGGAGGAAGGCTTCAAGGAACGCGCCCGGGTGGTGCTCGAGCTGCTCGACGATCCGGCCACCGCGTTCGTGTTGGTCGCCGCGCCCCGACGTGACACCGTCGCCGAAGCGCACTACTTCGCTGACCGGCTCGCCGACGCCGAACTCGGCGTCGCCGCGCTGATCGTCAACCGCATCCACCCGCTGTTCACGGTGGACGGCCCCGAAAAGGTCGCCCGGCGCGCCGAAGAGCTCGCGGGCACCCCGCTGGGCCCGTTGGCCCGCAACCTGGCCGAGTTCACCGCGATCGCGGCACACGAACGCGCCCATCTCGCCGGTTTGGCCGCGACGGCCGGGGAGGTCGTCATGGTGCCGTATCTCGACGGCGACGTCCACGACGTCGACGGGCTCGACCGCATCGCGTCGTTTCTGTTCTCCACGCCGTGACGCCCACGCCGTGACGCCGAGGCCGTGACGCCGAGGCCGTGACGCCGAGGCCGTGGCCGGGGAAGCCCGGACGCCTCGGTCGAAGCGAGATCAGGCCTCCGCGTCACCGTCCAGCGCCGCGATCGCCGCGTCGACGTCGTCGACGACGGGCACGATCCGGTCGAAGCCGGTCGTGTGCAACAGCCGGGTGAGAGTCGGGCGACTACACGCCACGCTGACCTCACCGTTGTTCTCGCGGGTGCGGCGGATCCCGCCGATCAGCGCGCCCAGGCCGGCCGAATCCATGAACGGAACGGCGGACAGGTCGATGACGACCCGGGATTCGGTCGCGAGGCCGGTGAGCGCTTCGCGGAACTGGCCCACGGTGTAGGCGTCGAGCTCTCCCACGGGCCGACACAACGTGTAGCCACCTTCGTCTTGCACTTCGATCTCGAGCACGGGCTTCCTCCTTCACGAGGCGCGACGCCTCGACCGTGACCCGCGCATCATAGGGCGGGCCGGTGACGATCCCATGTCGGCCACAGCGCTTCACCGCCGACCCACCGCCGGTCTGGCCGTCCGACGGCGTCGGAAACTAACGTGCGGGGACGTGTCCACGATCCTGCTCGCCGCCGACGCCGACTGGCTCTACGACGACGTCCACGC
>JBDZVK010000104.1:0-8483 GCA_040255725.1 Actinomycetota bacterium | reverse complement strand
ATCTGTCAGGCACGCCGTTCGAGAAGTTCTCCGAAACGGACTGGCTGAAGTTCGGCGTCGAGTCGCAGAACTGGACCCTGTCGCAGTTCCTCCACGGGGAGCAGGGTGCGTTGATCTGTACCGCCAAGATCGTCGAGACCGTCCCGTGGATCGACGCCAAGTACTACGCCGCCACCCAGGTCATGGACGAGGCCCGACACGTCGAGGTCTTCGCCAAGTACCTGGACGAGAAGCTGACCGGCCACTACCCGGTGAACGCCCACCTCGGGCTGCTGCTCGACGACATCGTGCTCGACAGCCGCTGGGACATGACCTACCTGGGGATGCAGATCATGGTCGAGGGCCTCGCCCTGGCCGCGTTCGGGTTCATGCGTCAGCTCACGACCGAGCCGCTGCTCAAGCAGCTCCTCAAGTACGTGATGGCCGACGAGGCCCGCCACGTCGCCTTCGGGATCCTCAGCTTGAAGGACTACTACACCGAGCTGACCACCGCCGAGCTGCTCGAGCGTCAGGAGTTCGCCTTCGAGGCGGCGGTGCGCATGCGCGACCGCTTCCTCCAGCAGGAGGTGTGGGAGCGCATGGGTGTGCCGGTCAAGGACACCGTCCAGCTCGTCATGCAGGCTCCCGAGCGCACCGTGTTCCAGCAGATGCTGTTCACCAAGATCGTGCCGAACTGCAAGAAGCTCGGCCTGCTCGACGCCGGTGACGGCTGGCTGCGCAAGAAGTTCGGCGAGCTCGGCGTGATCCAGTTCGAGGACTGGGCCGACACCGAGGCCGAGTACGACGACTTCTCGATCGCGGACGACATCGCCGCCCGCAAGGCCGCCGCCGAAGCCGGCTGATCCTCTTGCGAAATTCGGAGTGAAGGCCGACGACGGCCGAGTTCCGTCCCAAATTCGGAGCGAAAAGGCTGATATCCGACCTTTTCGCTCCGAATTTCGTGGAAGAGTCGACGGCCTGGGCCGCCGGCACCGGGCCCGGCGGATCGAGCGGCCGACGAGACGAGGGCGATTGGTAGGCTCGCCCCGTGCTTCGGAGGCATTCGATGACGAGTGAGGTCTGATGGCGCGGTTCGGTCGCGTGCTCACGGCAATGGTCACCCCTTTCGACGACGCTGGGCGACTCGACACCGAGGCCGCCGCCGACCTGGCGCGCTGGCTGGTCGACAACGGCAGTGACGGGCTCGTGCTGGCCGGCAGCACCGGCGAGTCGTCGGTGTTGACCGACGACGAGGACGAGGACCTGGTCCGTGCCGTGCGCGCTGCGGTCGACTGCCCGCTCGTGGTCGGCACCACCACCAACGACACCTCCCACAGCGTCGAACTGACCGAGCGACTCGGCGCTCTCGGTATCGACGGCGTCCTCGCCGTGTGCCCCTACTACAACCGTCCCTCCCAGGCGGGCCTGGAGGCGCATTTCCGCACGATCGCCGCGGCCACCGACCTGCCCCTCATGATCTACGACATCCCCGTGCGCAGCGGCCGCAAGATCGCCACCGACACCCTGCTCGCGCTCGCGCAGGTGCCCAACATCGTCGCCCTCAAGGACGCGGCAGGCAACCCGGGCGCGACCGCGAGGGTGATCGCGGAGGCCCCCGAGGGTTTCGAGGTCTACAGCGGCGACGACGCCATGACCCTGCCCCTGCTCAGCGTCGGTGCGGTCGGCGTGGTCGGGGTGGCGACCCACTGGACCGGCGCCACGATGCGGGCCATGATCCAGGCCTTCGAGAAGGGCGACACCGCCGGCGCCCGACGGCTCAACACCACGATGCTTTCGTCGTTCGCGTTCGAGACCGCGGACGACGCCCCCAACCCGGTGCCGACCAAGGCCATGATGCGCACGCTCGGCTTCGCCGTGGGCCAGTGCCGCCTGCCGATGGGTCCGGCATCCGACCGACTCGACGCCCGCGCCCGGGCGCTCGCCGCAGAGCTGGCCCTCGAGCCGGTCGTATGAGCGCACCGGTCACGGTCACCTTCCTGGGCGGCCTCGGCGAGATCGGCCGCAATTGCGCGGCGATCGAGTACGACGGTTCCATCCTGCTCATCGACTGCGGGTTGATGTTCCCCGACGCCGACATGCTCGGCATCGACCTGGTGCTGCCCGATTTCACCTGGCTGCACGAACGTGCCGACGACGTGGTCGGACTCGTCGCCACCCACGGCCACGAGGACCACGTCGGTGGCCTGAGCTACTTGCTGCGCGAGCTGTCGTTCCCGATCTACGGCTCCGCGTTGACCCTGGCGCTCGCCTCGGGACGGATCACCGAGGCCGGTCTGGTGGACCGGACCGAATTCATCGCCGTGCGCGACGGCGAACGCCGCAGGATCGGCCCGTTCGAATGCGAGTTCATCCCCGTCACGCACTCGGTGCCACACGGGTTCGCGACCGCCGTCCACACCCCCCAGGGCACGATCCTGCACACCGGTGACTTCAAGATCGACCTCACTCCGGTGGATGGCCGGCTCACCGCGCTGTCGGTGATGGGGGCGATCGCCGAGAACGAGGGGATCCGGCTGCTGTTGAGCGACTCGACCAACGCCGTCGAACACGGACACTCCCGTTCGGAATCGACCGTCGGCGACGTCCTCGACAGCCTCTTCGCCGCGCAGGCGGGCCGTCGGGTGATCACCGCGTGCTTCGCCAGTCACATCCACCGGGTCCAGCAGATCGCCGATGCCGCGATCGGCAGCGGGCGGACCATCGCCACGCTGGGTCGGTCGATGCAACGCAACGTCGCCATCGCCCGCGAGATGGGCCTGTTGCGCATTCCCGACGCATCGATCGTCGACATCGAACAGGTCGACTCGCTCCCGCCGGGAGAGGTGTGTGTGATCTCGACCGGTTCCCAGGGAGAACCGATGTCGGCGCTGACGCTCATGGCGTCGGGGGAGAGCCGTTGGCTGCAGCTCACCGACAACGACACCGTGATCCTGTCGTCTCACCCCATTCCCGGCAACGAGATGAGCGTGTCGAAGGTCATCGACGGTCTGGTCCGTCTCGGCGTGACCGTCGTCGACTCGGGCATCTCCGACGTCCACGCGACCGGCCACGCCAAGGCCGAGGAACTCAAGACCGTCCTGTCGATCACCCGACCGGACTGGTTCACGCCGGTCCACGGCGAGTACCGCCACCTCAGTGCCCATGCGGCGCTCGCCCGCGCGATGGGCATCCCCGACGAGCGCATCAACGTGTGCGAGGACGGCGACCAGCTCGTGCTCGACGACGACGGCGTGAGGCGGGTCGCCGACGCGGTGCCCGCGGGGTACCTGTACGTCGACGGCATCGTCGGCGACGTCGGGGGAGGAGTCCTGCGTGACCGGCGGGTGCTGGCGGCCGAGGGTGTCGTGGTCGTGATCGTCACGGTCGACGCCCGCACCGGGTCGATCGTCACCGGACCCGAGGTGATCACGCGGGGCTGGGTGTACGCGCCCGAGGCCGAGGACCTGCTCGATGGCGCGCGGGAGGTCGTGGCCGACGCCGTGAAAGAGGCCTTTTCGCGTGAGTCGTCCGACATCGAGGCGCTCCAGCGGGTGGTCCGCCGGGCCGCCGGGCGTTTCGTGAACGACCGGACCCACCGTCGCCCCATGATCGTGCCCGTCGTCATGGAGGCGTGAGACCGTGGCGACGGACCGGTCACCGAGCGGGGGCGTCGACGACGACGTCGACGAGGTGCAGATTCCCGACGTAGGCGTCGAGGAGGGTGGCGACGCGGCGTGCTGGGCCCATCTGGTGTGTGCCGAATGCGGACGCGTCACCGAGCCGGGCGTGCCCCATCGCTGTGAGGGAGACGACGATGGACCGGTCGCTCAGACGACCTGACCGGGTCGCGCGTCCGGGGATGCGAGCTCGCCCGCGAACCGCGCCGCCATGGAAGCGGGCCGGGTCGTGAGCCGGGCACTCGAACGGCTCGTCGGGTCGGGTCCCGGGCTCTTGGAACCGGGAGAGCGGATCGTCGCGGCCGGGCGCGGGCGCACGGTCGCCGGAACCGACACGGCGGATCGCCTGCCACCGTCGACGATCTGGGCGGCGTCGAACCGGCGCCTGTTCGTCTTCGACGCAGCAGGCAGATCCCGCCGGACGTTGCCACCCCCGCTTTTCGTCCACTCGTTGATCGACCCTCCCGCCGCGGCTCGGGTGGAGCCGTTCGACGACCGTGACGAGCTGTTGGTGATCGACACACCCGACGGGTTGGCGATGGTCGTGATGGATCCCGACGATGCCGCCGCCCTCGCCCAGGCGATCACGACCGCAGCGCCGGCGTCGCCGTCGACCGGGGTCGGCGACGTGCCGTCCCCGACCGGGTCGAGCAGCGAGATCCCCGACTCGCCGCGCGCCGTGGGGCCGCGGTGGTCCGACCCGGGCGACCCCTCCGGGGGCGACGCGCGCATCGCCGACCTCCGGGACGCGCTGGTCCGCCGCGATCTTCCGGCCGTCCGCTCGCACTTCGACGGTTTCGGCTCCGGCGCCGAGCGCGAGTGGTGCGTCCGCCATCTGACCGGAACCGAGATCGCCGGTGGACTCGACGACTGGGTCGCCGCCGACCCCGGCTCGGCGGTCGCCCGTCTTGCGCGTGGTGCCAACTCCGTGTGGACCGCGTTCGCTAGTCGGGCATCGATCGGTGACGAGGCCTGTTGGGAACTTCTTCGTCAGGCCGAAGCCGACCTGTTCGCATCGCTCGAACTCGATTTCGACGAACCGGTCGCGTTCACGCCGCTCGTGAGATCGGGGTTCGGGCTCGGGATTCCCGTGGAGGAGCTGTGCATGCGTTTCGACGAATCGGTGCGCCGCGAGCCGGGCCTGCTGGGCGTGCACCTCGAGACGCTGTTGGGGCTGAGCCCACTCGGCGTCGGCTCGCTCGCCGACTCCACCGTGTTCGCGCGCGCGGTTTCGGACACCGCTCCGGCCGGGTCGCCCCTCCATGTGCTCGTGCCGCTCGCGCATCTGATCCGGTTCGATCTCGAACCGCGCGGCGCTCGCCGAGCCGCCACCTTCTCGAGCGAAGTGATCAGAGAGGTCGAGTTGGCGCGGTCGCTCTCGGTCGACCACGCCGCCTGGGTCGGCGGCCCCGGGGCGGCCGAGGTGTGGAACGTCTTCGCCATGGCCGCGATGCGCTGCGGTGACCCGGTCGCTGCCAGACGCTGTGTCGTCGAGAGCGGCGCGGTGCGGACCTTCCACCCGTGGTCGACCCTCGCCGACGGCGACACGTGGTACCGCACGATCGTCACCGCGCCGGATTGATGCTCGCGGATCGAGCCGTCGCGGCGGCAGGGGCGACCGTCAGCCGTTTCAGACCGGTCGGTCGGTGTGCAGCACCACCCACGGGTCGATGCGCGCGTCGAGGGCGGCGGTGATCGCCTCACCGCGTTCCCATGACGACGGGTCGACCACGATGCGGGGTCCGTCGACGCTCCAGAGCACCCGCCTGCCGTCGGGCAGGATCTCCATGGCGACGGTGTCGGCGAACGCGATCGTGGTCGAGGTGCCCGAGGAGTCGGCAACGGTGACTGCGCCAGGAGACACGATGAGCGATCCGTCGCCGGGTCCGGAGCCCGGGTGGTCGAGCGGGGTGAACCGTTCGCCCTCGATCACCTCGGAACGTCCCCAACTGATCGGCACCAGACGATGATCGGTCGTGGAGACCGCGCCGGGAAGCTGCCAGATCGCGCCCGAGAGTCCGACGCGGACGATCTCGGCGAATTCGGCAGGTGACGCCTCGAGCGCGCCCGCCATGTCGAGGCTCTCGCCGAAGAGGTCCTCGGCGGCAGCTTCGTCGACGCCGACGCTCCGTCCGGCGACCGGGCTCTCGCGTGAGCGTCGGGCACCGGCACGGGCGCGTTCCAGTTCGTCGTCTCGTGGCCCGTTCATCGACAGATGGAACAGGTCCGAGGCGATCGCGTCGCGGAGCGCGGGGATGACGTCGTCGGATGCGGTGATCGACAGGGAGATGGTGGCCAGTCCGGGCCCGGTCCGTCTCGCCACCGAGACGGGTCGGGGGACGCGTTCGTCGATCTGGAGGCAACGGGCGTGGGTCCGGTGCACCGCCAGGTCGAGCAGCAGCATCGACCGTCCGTCGAAACGGCCGAGAAACGACACCGACAACCGACCGGGCGGCCCGGTCGCAAGGCCCGGCAACGCGTGCTCGACCTGGTGCGGTTCGGGGAGCGGTTTGCGGATCCCGTCCCCCAGGGCGCTCAGGTCGAGGTCGGCCGGGGGGCGACGATTCGAGCTGAACACGGCGTTCTGACCGGTGAACCAGGTGCGGACCCAGTCGTCGAAGGCGACCCGGTCGAAGTCGTGCAGCCCGAGCAGTGGTAGCGCAGGCAGCCCGTAGCCGCGGCTTCCGAAGCGCAGCGAGATGAGTTGGGTGTCCCATTCGGCCGGCGGACGCCAAGCGGCGAGGAGTTCGGGAATCAACCCCTCGGCCCGGTCGACCCGCAAGGCGCTCAACCGGCGCGCGATCGCCGTGAGGGTCCGCGCCACGGCGCGATCGTCGCCGGTGACCTCGAAACGCGTCGCCAGCGTGGTGATCGCCACGTCGATCTCCACGCCGGTGACGTCGAGGTCGTCGAGCACGAGTGCGCGGACGAGATGGCAACGGCCGCGGGTCCGGAGCCGTTCGTCGGCCTCACCGATGCGGAAGGTCAGCGTCGCGCGGAAGTCGCGATCGGGGGCGTCGCCCCAGTACGCAGGGACGAGACCGACCGAACCGTGGCCCACGGGCATGTCGGATCTCGCCGGTGCTGCGTCTGTCGAGACGGCGCCCGACGCGACCGGCGGTCGGGCGTCCTGCGGCGGGTCGTCGGGGAGGCCGCGCGTCGTCATGGTGGTGGGGACCTCCCTCAGGTCGATCCCGAGCGGATCGGCGATGACGTCATCTTCGCAAAAAGCAGTGGCTGGGGGGTTCGGAGAACCCCCCAGCCGGCTCGTTACGTCAAGTCCTGAGGGAGGGAGGGTAGGGACCTGACATATCGAGATCGTTGCGGCGCGCCCCGTTGCGAGCCGGTCCTCGTGGACTGCGCGAGGAGTTTCGTCTCTGGCATCATACCGTGTCAACTCGTCGGCGTCGTGGTTCTTGCCGGCCGCTCGGCGAACCGCTCCACGTCGACGGGCCGGTGGGCATCCGTTCGTCGCCCGTCGTCCGTTGGTACCCTGGGTGCCATCGTGGCCTCCACCAGGACCGGAACGAAGAAGTCCAGCGCGTCGACCCGCGGGAAGGCGAAGGCGTCGGCGCGCTCCGCCTCACGGCGCACCGATCGAACGGCCCGGCGACCCACCGACGAGGGTGCCCGGGGCCTCGCGGGTGTGGTGGCGGCGGTGACCGCGGGGCACCGCGGTGATCTCGTGGGGCTCGCGTGTATCGCCCTGGGGGCCGTGTGCGGATTGGGCCTGTACGCGTCCGCGGCGGGTCCGGTGGGGCGCGTGGCCGCGTCGGCGGCGACGGTCACGTTCGGGCCGCTGGGGTACGCGGTGCCCGTGGCGCTCGCGGCGGTCGGGATCCTGGCCATCAGGGGCTTCGAGGCGACCCCGGCCACCGACCCGTCGGCGACGGGCGACGACCCCACGCTGGTGGTGGAACGGCCCGAGCCGGTCGACCCGGTGATCGTGGCGGTGCGTCGGGCGGTCGGCGTGATCGTGGTGTTGCTGGTCGTGTTGGGCATGCTCGACCTGTGGCGGGGTCGTCCGGGTTTCTCGGGCACCGCGGAAGAGTTCGCGCATGCGGGAGGATTCGTCGGCACGGTCGTGGGATCCCCGTCGCATGCCGTGCTGGGCGCTGTCGGTGCGACCGTCCTGCTGGCGCTCCTCGCCCTTGCCGGTCTGGTGTTGGTGACCGGGGTTCCGATCGCCCGGGCGGCGCGAGCGACGAGGGACGCACTGCGTCCGGCAGGTCGGGCGATCCGCCGGTCGGTGGGGTCCATGTTCCGCCTCGACCCTGCCGGCTCGACCGAACCGACCGGATCGGCCGGATCGGCTCGCGGGGGCGACCCTGGGACCGTCGAGGTCGCGGACTACCACGACCTGATCCGATCGGCCGAACCCGAGGTCGACCCGTTCGACGAGCCCGACGCTCCCGAGGTGTTCGACGCCCCCACGGCGACCGACGACGATCCCGCCGGGTCGCCGACGCTCTACGACCAGGACCGCGATTCGGGAGCGACCCCGACCGCGGCGACCGCGGGCGTGGTCGACACGGGTCCGGGCTCGCAACTGCAGATCGACCTTGCACCCGCGACGCCGCGACGCTCGTGGAAGTTGCCGCCGAAGAAGCTGCTGGAGCGCTCCGGTTCCCAGCAGGTCGACAAGTCGGCCATCCGCGAGCGTGGCGAGGCTCTGGAGCACGCCCTGGCCGAACACGGCGTCGAGACCCGGCTGGTCGGCATGACCGTGGGCCCGACGGTCACCCGGTACGAACTCGAGTTGGGGCCCGGGATCAAGGTGGCGCGGCTCACCGCGCTGCACAAGGACATCGCCTATGCCATGGCGAC
>JBDZVK010000464.1:0-1682 GCA_040255725.1 Actinomycetota bacterium | reverse complement strand
GGCACGATCACGCACGACGAGGTAGGCGACCCGGGTGACGGCGGTGCGTTCGGACGCGTACACGGTCTCGAATGCGGACGACGCGCCGTGGTCCCCCGAGTGGCCGTCGACCACATCGTCGTCAGCCACCTCAGCGAACACCATGACCATCGTCCCATTGCCCGGTCGATTCATCCATACATCCCCAACGACCGCCGGCGAGGGCAAAACGTGCCCAGCCCGCTGGGGCGCGACGCGGGCCAGGCAGAACCACCCCGACGTCCGCGCACCTGCGTCGGGTCTCGACGCATCCGGACCATGGCAGCGTGCGGCAACACGTCCGGGACCACGCTCCATTCGCCGGCTGCGTCAACCGACGTAGGTCGGCCAACCGAGGACCGACCTCGCCACGGGGTCGGTCCCACCGGGACTGCCCGATCGCGATGGCTCTGATGGCGTCGACCGTGCGGGGAGTGGGCGAGTCGCCAGGTCCGAGAACGACGCGGTCTGCGACGAGTGGAGGTGCCCGACGTAACCACCCGCGTGGCCCGGGTAGTTCCAGCCGTTCGGCAAGGTGGCCGTGAACACGTGGGTCGCGTCGTGCCAGGTCGGTTCCACCTCGGTCGCGGACCAGATCTTGAAGCGGAACGTGAGACCCTGCACCCGGGCGCAGACGTGCCACGGTGGCGGCACTGCGTGATCGCTGCTGCCGACGATCGAGTGCAGATCGAACTGCTTCACACCGTCGAAGTCGGGACGGGCCGGATCGGTGACGTTCCACACATCCACCCAGAACATCCAGGTGGCGCCGCCGTAGACGTTCTGTGTGAGCGTGATGGCCTTCAACCCTCGTCCATCGCTCGTTGCCGGAGCGACCCGCAGCGCCAGCCCCATCTGCCGATTGCCGTGGGGAGAGCCCGGCGACTGGGAGGTGTCGTCCCAGATCGTGCAGACCTGCTGGTCGCTTCGCCGGACCGATCCAGACTGCCAGAAGACCTCTCTGATGTTGCCGTCGACGCTGTCGGCAGGTCCCCGAGCGGTGAGCCGATTCGCCGTTCCCGTGTAGTCGAAATGATGACCGGACGCGGACGTGAGCGTGCCGACCACGACCGGCGCACGGTTCGATGGCCATGGCCCGGACGGAAACGCGGACGATCCCGCGGGCACGGTGGCGATGCCGGCCATCAGCACGAGCAGTGCCACAGCAGCCAGGACACCGGCCACGCGTCGATGTCCACGACGGGCGCAGGGGAGTTCTCTCACCCTGGCTATGACCATTCAGGCATGCCGAACGTGCCCTACCCGTTTCGAGCCGGACCCAAGATCATGAGATCAGGGGCGGAGGTCGCCGGAGTCTGCGAATCTCGACCGGGAGAGTCGAGCGCCACACGAAATGTGGAGCGAAAAGGTCGAATGTCAGCCTCTTCGCTCCAAATTTCGCAGTAGACGTCAGGCCGGGGTGGGGCCGGGGACGAGAATGATCTCGTCGGTGGCGGCGTCGACGTCGACGGTCACCGCCGAGCCGTCGCCCAGGGGGGTGCCGTCCGCGAACTGGCCTTCCAGCAGGGCCATGGCGAGTCGGTCGCCGATCTCGCGTTGGATCACCCGCTTGAGTGGGCGGGCCCCGAACGCGGGGTCGAAGCCCTCCCGGGCCAGCCAGGCGTGCGCGGCCGGGGTCACCTCCAGGGTGATCCGACGCTCGG
>JBDZVK010000103.1:3107-8519 GCA_040255725.1 Actinomycetota bacterium | reverse complement strand
GATCGCCCGCAACGACATCCGCCGCTGGGTCCAGGCGATGCACTACCCGAACCCGCTGCACCACGACGCCGCGTATGCCGCGGAGAGCCGCTTCGGCGACCTCGTCGCACCGCAGTCGTTCACGGTCGCGTGCGACACGTCGCACGGTTGCTCACCCGCGCAGGTCGGCCGGATCCCCGACTCGCATCTGATCTTCGGCGGCGACGACTGGTGGTTCTTCGGGCCGAGGATCCGCCCCGGCGACCACTTCGTGTGTCACCGGATGCCCTATGACTACCGGGTGACCGAGACGTCGTTCGCCGGGCCGACGTGTTTCCAGCGCGGTGACACGCTGTACATCAACCAACGCGGCGAACGGGTCGCGCTGCAGCGGTCCACGTCGATCCGTTACCGGGTGCGCAGGGCGAAGGCGAAGCGACTGTTCGACCAGGCGACCGACCCGGTGTGGAGCGAGGCCGATCTCGCCGAGGTCGAGACGCGCAAGGCCGCGTTCATCGACCAGATCCAGACCCTCGGCCACGCCCCCCGACTCTGGGGTGAGGTGCACACCGGCGACCGGCTCGCCGAACACGTGCTCGGCCCGCACAGCCTGGCGAGCTTCACGACCGAATGGCGCGCCTTCCCCATGACCGTGTGGGGCGGGATGGCCAAAGGGCCCACCACGGTGTCGGCACGCGACCTCGGGTACACACCGGAGATGTCGGGCGGCGAGGGTGACAAGCGCCTCGAACGGGCGAATCCCGAACTGGCGGACGGCGCCTACCACGGTCCCTCCCGGGGGCACCTTCAGCCGCAGTGGGCCGCGCACATCGGCATGCCCCGCGGCTACGGCTACGGCGCGTCGATGGGGGCGTGGATCATCGATTTCGTCGCCGGCTGGGCGGGCGAGTGGGGCGCCATCACCGAGGTGACGAGTCAGTACCGCAACCCGGCGTTCACCGGTGACGTGACGATCATCACCGGAGAGGTGACCGGTACCTGGACCGAGCGGCGCCACCACCTGGCGCGCGTCCACGTCGAGCTGACGAACCAGGACGACGCCGTGCTCGCCAAAGCCGAGGTGACCGTGGAGTTGCCCGCCGTCGACCCGCGTCCCGATTCTCAGGACGAGCCGACCAGCGGATCCATTCGATGAGCGGCACGACCGCCCGGGTTCGCCCGCACGCACCGACGATGAAGACGAGCCGCGCGACCGGCGACCTGCTCACCTCGGCGGGAGGGGAACCATGAGTGCCCGAGCCTTGCCCGAACACCCGGTCGTGCTCGCCACGGCGCCTCTGCGCGGTCCCGGCCTGGCCGCCCTCGAGACCTGGGCGACCGTGATCCGTGACCCGTGGATCGACGAGACGGGGATGCGTCTTCTCGGGCCCGACGAACTCGCCGCGCGCATCCGCGACGAAGGCATCGACGTCGTCGTCTGTGAAGCCGACCCGTGCAACGGCGCGGTGCTCGACGCGGGACTCGCGGTGATCGGCTCGACCCGCGGCGACCCGACGAACGTCGACGTGCCCGGCGCGACCGCGCACGGGATCCCCGTGCTGCACGCGCCCGGACGCAACGCCGACGGGGTCGCCGAGCTCACCGTCGGGTTGGCGTTCGCGGTGACCCGCCACCTCCTGCCCGCCGACCGTGACGTGCGCGCCGGGCAGGTCTTCGCCGGCGGGACGATCCCGTACCAACGCTTCCGCGCCCCCCAGCTCGCCGGGCTGACCGTCGGCATCGTGGGGCTCGGCGCCGTCGGCCGGGCCGCGAGGTGGCGCTTCGAAGGACTCGGGATGCGGGTCGTGTCCGCCGATCCGTTCGCCGCGGACGCCACGCACGATCTCGACGCGTTGCTCGCCGAGGCTGACATCGTGTCGATGCACGCGGCGGTCACCCCCGACACCCTCGGGATGATGGACACGAAGCGGTTCTCGGCGATGAAGCGGGGTGCGGTGTACCTCAACACCGCCCGGGCCGGACTGCACGACCTCGACGCTCTCGTCGACGCGCTCGCCTCAGGTCACCTGGCGGGTGCCGGGCTCGACCACTTCGACGGTGAACAGCTCCCGGCGGGCCATCCGCTGGTCGAGATGGACACGGTCGTGCTGACCCCGCACATCGGTGGCGCGACGCTCGACACCGAAGCGAACCACACCACCCTGATGGCCGACGGCCTCGCGGCGCTGCGACGTGGCGAGACGCCGCCCAATCTCGTGAACCCGGAGGTCCTCGACCATGGCTGAGCAACCGACGACGACCTCCCCGTCGACCACCCCCGACGAGGTGCTCGCCACCGCCAAGGCGATGCTCGCCCAGGGCCTCGTCGAGGGCACCTCCGGCAATATCTCGGGGCGGCTCGCGGATGGCACGGTGTGCGTGTCGCCGTCGTCGGTCGCGTACGACACGATGACGCTGGACGACCTGGTGATCTGTGACCTCGACGGCACCGTCGTGCGCGGCGAACGGTCGCCGACGACCGAGAAGGACCTGCACCTTGGCACACTGGGTCGCTACCCCGAGCTGGGGTGCGTGATCCACACCCACGCGGTGTACGCGACGATGTTCGCCCTGGCGCACGAGCCCGTTCCGGCCGTGATCGAAGAGGTCGTCGTCTACGTCGGCGGCGACGTGCCGTGCTGTGACTACGAGGGAACGGGCACCGCTGAGCTCGGCGACGAGGTCGCGTCGCGGCTCGCCGACCGGGGCGCGGCGTTGCTCGCCAACCACGGTCTGGTCACCTGTGCGGCGACCCCCGCCAAGGCGCTGCACATCGCCGCGCTGGTGGAGCGCACCGCCAAGATCGTGTGGGGCACCCGGGCCATGGGTGGCGAGATCCACCCGTTGCCCGAGCGGGTCAACCGCAACATGGCCGGCGTGTACCGCTACGTCCGGGAGAACCCGTGACCCGGCAGCGCCAAGCGCCCCATCCCCACCCCGCCCCACCCCCCACCCGAGCGAACTCTGGGAGGAAACCCACGATGAAGGCCGGGAAGCTCCCATTGTTCGCCCTCCACCCGCACAGCCACCCCCCACCCGAGCGAACTCTGGGAGGAAACCCACGATGAACGCCGGAAAGCTCCCATTGTTCGCTTCGGGGCGGCTGTCGATGGCGGCTGGCGTGCGAGTCGACCGATGAGTGCGGCCGCGGCGTTCCACTTCGACACCTCCGCGCGGGCGGCGGTCGCCGCGGCACTCGACGCCGCGGTGCCCGGCTCGGTGGAGCTCGGTGCACTCGACTACGTCGAAGGGCTCCTCGGGGCCCTCGACCACGACCCGCCCCACGTCTGGGCCGCGCCCGCGGGCTCGGGAGCGCGCTGGTTGGCACTCGGCGCGTGGGAACGCCACGCCTGGGCCAAACGGATCGACGACTACCGGCGGGTCTATGCACGCATCGCCGCGGGCACCGCCTCCGCCGAGGACCGCACCGTCGTGTTCGCCCACGCCTGCGAAGCCACCTACGGCGACCCCGCCTACGGCGGCAATCGCGATGGTGCGGCCTGGGCACGCATCGGCTTCGCCGAGCCGCTGTTCCCACCGGCCCGGGACGAACGGTGAGCCCCGGCGCCGACGACGCGCGACGGGCATGCGGGCGACCAGGCTGCACCGAAGAGCCTCCGAACCGGGTCGGCGCACCGGTGCGCGTCCGGGCGCGACGGGTGCGCCGATGAGCGAGGCCGACTGCGACGCGATCGTCATCGGCAGCGGGCCTGGAGGGGCCACCGCTGCGGACGTGCTCACCGCGCACGGCTGGTCGGTGATCGTGCTCGAGAAGGGTCGCAACCACCTGATCTCGACCGACGCGCCGTACGAGCCGCTCGATCACTTCGCCAACGACGAGATCGCGGCGGTCCATCGTCACCTTCTGGGCCCCGATCCGTTGCTGGAGCCACGTACCTACCGGCGAAGCCCGGACGACGGCGACCGGATCGCGACCGGCGAGGTCAACAACCTGCCCTCGACCGTCGGGGGCGGCGGCTTCCACGCGGATGCCAAACTTCCCCGGTTCCGCGAAGAGGACTTCGCTCTGCTGACCACACGCGGACCCGTCGCCGGAGCGGACGTACGCGACTGGCCGATCACCTATGCCGACCTCGAGCCCCACTACGCCGAGGTCGAGCGGCTCATCGGCGTGGCCGGCGAGACCGGCACCAACCCGTTCGCTGCGTGGCGCAGCAGCGATTACCCGATGCCACCCGGCGACGACATGGCGATGGCGGTGGTCACCGCCGCCGCGGCAGAACGGGTCGGACTGCACCCCTACCGCGCGCCGACCGGCGCCAACAGCGTCACCTACGACGGCCGCGCGGCGTGTGTCGACTGCGGCTTCTGTGGCCGCTACGGCTGTCCGATCCATGCGAAAGGTGACCCGCTGGCTTCGCTGCAGCGCATGCTGCGCAGCGGCCGGGGCGGCCTGCGATCCGAGGCGTACGTCACCGAGATCATGCGCGACCCCTCGGGGCGGCGCGCCACGGGCGTGCGCTATCTGGATCTGTCGCACCACCCCGACCCGCCGGTGGTCGAGCTGTCCGCGGCCCGGGCGGTGATCGTCGCGAGCGGTGCCTTCGAGACCGCCCGCCTGCTGTTGCGCAACGGGCTCGGCGGCGAACTGGCGGGACGGAATCTCACCTACCACTTCCAGACCTTCACGGTCGGGATCTTCGACCGCGACACCGGCGGCGACCGGGGACGCGACGTCACCCACCTGCACGACGACCTGATGATCGACCTGCCGGGCGCACGCGCCGCCGCACAGGAGGCAGATCTGCCGTGGGTGCGGGGCGGGGTCACCGAGCACGGGTCGGCGACCGGGCCGGTCGACGAGGCGAAGATGTACCCGCCCGGTGACGGCCACGCGGCGTCGATGCTCGACAGTTCCCTGCGGCGACGGATGTGGGTGCTGACGATGCAGGGCGAGGATCTCGTCCAACCCACCAACCGGGTCGACCTCGACCCCTCGGTACGCGACGCGTGGGGATTCCCGGCCGGTCGGGTCACCCATGCGCCGCACCGGCACGAACTGGTCGCCTCCGCGTACGCGAGCCGGGTCCACGAAGCCCTGCTGCACGAGGCGGGCGCCGAGGCGACGTACTCCGCGACGTCACCACCCCAGGTCGACGTCGACCTGCACGCCCGGATCAGCCCGCTCGGGCTGGCCCCGTCGAGCCGGCACGTGATGGGCACCGCGCGCATGGGCGACGACCCGGCGACGTCGGTCGTCTCACCCGAACAGCGCCTGTGGGAGGTCGACAACGTGGTCGTGTGCGACGCGTCGGTGTTCGTGACCTCGTCGGGCTACAACCCGACGCTCACGCTCGCCGCCCTGTCGCACCGGGCCGCCACGTTGCTCGCCCAGTGAGTCGTCCCCCGGTCACCCGATTCTCTCCCCCCTCGATCGAACTCTGGGAGGAAACCCACGATGATCGCCGGAAC
>JBDZVK010000103.1:0-3007 GCA_040255725.1 Actinomycetota bacterium | reverse complement strand
CGATCGAACTCTGGGAGGAAACCCACGATGATCGCCGGAACCCTCCCAGAGTTCGCAATGGGGCGGAGCGGATGACGCACCCGGTCGACGCAGCCACGATCGCGTCCCGAAGGTCACCGCCGCGCTCCGGGTCTGGGAACCGTTCTTCCCGACCCGGGTTTGCAATGCTCCGAAATTGGGTATGTGGCGATCATGACCGACCTGGATCGCATCGTCAATGAGATCGCCGAGCGCCAACATGGCGTCTTCGCACTGGACCAGGTGGAGGGGGCAACCGAATCCGAAATCAGAACACGTTCGAAGACCGCACGTTGGAAGAGGATCAATCGCCGAGTCCTTCTCGTCGAAGGATCGCCTGACACCTGGGAACAACGCCTGTGGGTCCGACTCTGCACCGCCGGAGCCGGCGCCGTCGTCGGGTCACGCGCTGCCGCCGCTCTGCACGGCGCGCGGGGAATGCGCCGGACTCACATCGACGTCATCCAACCGGCAGCGACGGTGCCGAACCTCAAGGCGCGAACATCGCGTTGGTCGAACAACGTTCCGGGCTGGCACGTGACCGCTATCGAGGGATTCCCCGTCACGACCATGGAGCGCACGATTTTCGACCTCGCCGGACTGACGACTCCTGCCAGACGCCGCCGCGGTTGGGCCTACGTTCCTGCCGGTGTGGTGGAGCGCACCCTCGACAACGCGATCACCGACGACCTCGTCTCGATACGTTCGTTGAAGATGGTGTATCTGAGCCTCGCGGGGCGCGGTCGCCCGGGAACTCGGCTGATGCGTGAACTCCTCGAAGTGCGCGGCGACGGTTTCGTGGTGACCGAAAGCGTGCTCGAGGATCGATTCGTCGCGCTCGTCGCCGAGTTCGGCCTTCCCGAGCCGAGGCGTCAGGTCCAGGTCGGGTCCGACGGAAAGTGGATCGGACGAATCGACTTCCTGTTCGACGCTCAGCGTCTGATCGTCGAAACCGACGGCCGCCGCTACCACAGTGGTCGAATCGCCACGCAGCAGGATCACCGCCGAGACCTCGAACTGCTGGCTGCCGGCTGGCAGATCCTGCGGATCGACTGGTGGCAACTCGAGAACGATCGCTACGAGGTCGCGCGACTGCTGCAACAGATCCTGGCGCGGCGCACGACGACCTGAACCGACGTCAAGATCTGGTCGCTCGACGAAGCGGCCACGGATGAACCCATTCCGCTCCACACCTGCCGCTGCGAACTCTGGGAGGAAACCCACGATGAACGCCGGAAACCTCCCAGAGTTCGCAGGAAGAGCGGGGCAACCAGCCCACGACAACCCGACCCCGACCGAACTCTGGGAGGAAACCCACGAAGAACGCCGGAAACCTCCCAGAGTTCGCAGATGGGCAGCAGACGAGTTGGTGGCGCGTCAGGCCGATGACTGCCGGGACGGGCGCGTCAGTCCGATGACGGGAGCGGCTTGGCCTGCTTCATCGTGAGCCGGCGATCGCCGATCGACAGCGACCCGGCGCCCGGCGTCGTACACAGCACCTCGATCGCCGACTCGTCGTCGGTGTAGCGCTTGCCGAGCAGCGTGCCGTCCGCGAACGCCGCGTCGAGCAGCACCCGGTCGGCCTCGTCATCGACGGGCACCATCGACGCGCCACCGCACCGCAGGTCGACCTCGGCGTCCGGGGGTCTGACGACGACGACCTGGGTGTCGCAAGCGACGCTCTGCCAACGGGAACCCGGCTTGATCGGGGCGGTCATGGGATCGGTCTCCTGGATCGATGAGAGGGGCGGGCCTGGTTCGGGCCGTCGCCGAAGGCGCGGGTGAGGGTCACCGGCGCTGGTCGGCGAACGCGACGGCGCCGGCCATGAACTCGTCGAGGTGCGCGGTCTTGTACTCGGCGATCGAGAGCATGTCGGGCAGATAGTGCTCGAAGCGGTCGCCCTCGATCGCCGCGACGATGCCCTGTGCGACATCGTCGACCGGCTCGAGTTCGCCGTCGTACAGCGGGTCGTCGTTGCCGGGTCGGTCCCAGATCTCGGTGTCGATCGCGCCCGGCTGGATGAGGCGCACCTCCACCCCGGTGTGCCACAGATCGAGCGCCGTCGCCTCGCTCCAACCCGACAACGCGAACTTCGACGCGCAGTACGCGGCCTCGGTCTGCACGCCGACCCGACCGGCGAAACTCGCCACGTTCACGATCATGCCACGGTCGCGTTCGAGCATCCGGGGCAACACCGCCAACGACAGGTGGACCGGCGACAAGAAGTTCAGCCGCATCGTCGCCTCGACCTCATCGGTGGTGAGTCGCTCCACCGGTCGACGCATCGGCGCCCCGGCGTTGTTGACGAGCACGTCGAGCCCACCGAACGCGTCCCACGCCTCCAGCGCGATCGCCGCCCCCGCGTCGGGATCGGACAGGTCCGCCGCCCAGCTCCGACAGTCGGCGACCGTCTTCCGGCAGGTCGCCAACACCTGCGAAAGTCGATCCGCGCGACGGGCGACGATGCCGACCGTCGCGCCGCGCGCCGCGAGCGCCAAGGCCGTGGCCGCGCCGATACCCGACGACGCGCCGGTGACGAGCACGGTCGTTCCGGGCCCGATCGGAAACCCCGGTCGGCGGGAAGGATCGGGGTTCACCACATCGCGCTCCTCGGGTCATCCGGCTGCGGTACGCTCAATCTAACTCCGGCGTCACCTTTGTGCGTCGCCGGGTGATCGGCCTCGACGAGCACAACGCACGAGTACACAAGGGGAGCAACCGTGGCACGACTTCTCCGGGGAGCCATCGCAGCACTGGCCGTGACGCTGGTTGCCGTCGGATGCGGGAACGCGTCGGATTCGACCACGTCGACGACCGTCTCGAGCGCCACGTCGGTCGCGGCCGACGGTGGCGCCGCGCAGCGCGACGTCCACCACACCATCACCGGCGTGCCGGGCGTGTCCGACGACGCCATCGACTTCGCCGTGGTGGGTACCAAGACCAACAACCCGCTCGGCATCTGCATCCTCGACTGCTACCTCGACGGGG
>JBDZVK010000463.1:0-1687 GCA_040255725.1 Actinomycetota bacterium | reverse complement strand
CGTTCGACCTGGTGGTGCATGAAATCGTTGTCGCCCATCACGCCGGTGTTCCACATGTCCTCGTGACGCATGCTCGGCGCACCACGACCGTCGGGCCAGTAGCGGAAGAATCCCCGGGCGCCGCGATGGAACCAGCACACCGCGGTCGCGATGTTGTTGCGCACGTCCTCGAACTGGCCCGACTGGCCCATGGCGAACAGGAACCAACCCGGACAGTTCGATCGGTCGAGCCCGACGAACTCGGGGATGTCGGTGTGGCTGAACGGATCGCCGGGTCGGGGGCCGGTGAGGTTCACGAACAGTTGCTCGGGCACCACGATCTCGGCGTCGAACAGGTGCTGGGCCGCCTCGATGAACGCGGTGGAATGCAACAGTTCATCCGCGCCGTCGATGCGGGCGGTGCCATCGGTGGCCCAGTCGCCGCGCCACACCGGGCCGATGATGCCCGGGGGCACGTCGGTGTGCTTCAGGATCGTGCCGTCCGAGGCAGCGTTGGCCGTGGTGCCCCCGACGAGATAGCGCCCGGGCATGAAGTAGGGGCCGTTGCGCTCGGCCAGGGTGCGGATGTGGTCGGGGTCGTCGACCACGTGCGGCAATGCCACCGGGCGAAGACAGCCGGCCGGGCGGGCAAAGGCGGTCACCGTCACGGGTCGGATCGTACCGCTGCGGTTCGTCGCTGCCAGGCGCGCCTCGCCGATGGGAACGCGCGGGTCGGCTACTGCTGCGCCCCGTTCTGGAGCAGCGCCGAGGTGGCGGCGATGATCGTGTCGCCGGTGGTGTCGACCAGCTTCTGCGCGGCGATCGAGCGGGGGAACTCCGCGGACTGGTAGCGCAGGCTCGGCTCGGGGATGCGGGCGATCTCGGCGATCACCTGACCGACGTGGGCGGCGCTTTCGCCGTCGCCGGTGGTCAGCGCGGTCATCGTGGCGTTGTAGGCATTCAGCAGCGGGCCGTACGGGTCGTCCGCGTCGGCCTTTGCGGTGTGCCCTCCGGCGTTCTGCAGGAACGCGGTCTGCACCGGGCCGGGTTCGAGCACCGACACGTACACGTCGAAGGTCCGCAGCACCGGGGCGAGGCCTTCCATCAATCCTTCGACCGCGAACTTCGACGCGTTGTAGGCGTCGCTGAAGGGCATCGCCACGACCCCGTTGAGGCTCGTCACGGTGATGATCCGTCCGCGTCGGTGCGTGCGCATGCCGGGCAGTACGGCGCGGGTGCAGCGGGCGACACCGAGAAAGTTCAATTCCAACACGCCGCGCAGATCGTCGTCGCTCAACTGCTCGAGAGTGCCGCGGTGGCCGGCCCCGGCGTTGTTCACCAGCAGTTCGATCGAGCCGTGCCGATCGAGCACGCCGTCGACCGCAGCCGTGACCGAGGAGGGCACGGTGACATCCAACGTCGCGAGCTCGATCCGGTCGTCGGATTTCGCCAGTGTCTGGAGGTCTTCGGCGATGTCGGGGTGGCGGGCGGTGGCCACCACCCGCCAGCCGTCGTCCGCCAGGGCCGCGACCGCGGCGAGACCGATGCCGCTGCTCGCCCCGGTGACGATCGCCGTACCGCGGTGGTCGTGCTCGACGTTTCCCATTTCGGCTCCCCTGGCGTCGTCGACTCGCCGGTCGGCGGGACGAACCCGGCAATGCTACCGGGGGTGGCGGCATGGTCGTGTCGTACGCATCCAGCAGCGGCC
>JBDZVK010000102.1:0-8551 GCA_040255725.1 Actinomycetota bacterium | reverse complement strand
CACCTGAAGGCGTCCGGCGACGGCCACGTCGTCAACCTGTCGTCGGTGTTCGGGCTGGTGTCGATCCCGTCGCAGTCGGCCTACAACTCGGCCAAGTTCGCGGTGCGCGGCTTCACCGACGCATTGCGGATGGAACTCGAGATCGAAGGAGCACCGGTGTCGTCGACCACGGTGCACCCCGGCGGGGTCAAGACCAACATCGCCCGGCGGGCACGGGTCGACGAGTCGGTCGCCGGCATGAGTGGCGGCGGGTCGATCGGCGACGAGTTCGACCGGATCGCGATGACCCGACCCTCCAAGGCGGCCGAACAGATCCTCGCCGGGGTCGCCGCGAACAAGCGCCGCGTGCTCGTGGGACCCGACGCGAAGGTGATCGACCTCGTCTCACGTCTGCCGGCCTCGTGGTACCAGAACCTGTTGATCCGCGGGGCGCGTCGCAGTGCGCGGCGCCGAGGCGCGGGCTGAGCGACGCGCCCGGGGCCCGCGGGTCCGACCACCGTCGCTCGTCTTCGCAGCGCGGTCCGCTCACCCCGCTCGGGGCTGAGCGAGGGTCAGGAGCCGACGGTCGACGTCGGGACCGAGCGCGAGGGCGCCGGGCACACTCAGATGGCTGTCGTCGCGGTACTGGTAGATGCCGTCGCGGGTGGTCGAACACGAGGCACCGACACACAACGTGTCGACGAAGTCGACCAGGTGCGCGGACGCGTACCCGGCGACCGCGCGGCGCTGCGCGGGCAGCGACTCCGAACGCTCCGCGGTGACCGTGGCCCGCGGCTCGGTCAGCGTGCAGCTTCCCGGCGCGAACCACAGCCGCCAGGTCGCGCACGTCCTGATCTCGAAGTCGCCGAACTGGGGCACGGTCGCGACCACCGCGACGGGGGTACCGGGACGCGTGATCGCGTCGAGGGTGCGCGACAGACCCGCCCGCCAGATCCGCGCCTTGGCTGCTGCGTCGGTCGTCTGGTCGCCGGTGGCGGGGTCGACCAGGGGCGCGTCGGGGTCGTGCACGGTCCACGACGCCCGGTTCGCCACGACGACCAGTGAATGCGGGTGGGCGGCCAGTTCGTCGGTCCACGCCTGGACCCAGCGGTGACAGGGCGTGTCGCCGGCGACGATGTCGACGTCGGCGAACCGGCACGCGCTGAAGGTGACGAGCGTGAAGTCGTAGCCCGCCGCGAGTGACCGGTCGCGCACGACCTCCGACAGGGCACCGGCGTGGGAGTCGCCGATCAGGATCACGTCGCCGCGGGCGTCGGTGGTGTGCCAGGTGCACCGCGATTCGACGCGCGGGTCGTCGGGCAGCATGCGTCCGCAGCCCCTGTCGTGGTCGAGATGGGCCTGTTCGGGGTGGCCGGGAAGGTGCAGACCGTGAGTGGCGCGCTGGGCGATCGCCGCGCCGCCGAAGGCGAGCAGCGAGATGCCGCAGCAGATGCCGGCCAGCTTCACCGCCCGCCGGCCTCGCCAGGACCGGTCGAACCGGATCGGCTTCTCCACGAGCCGGTACGACAGCTCGGTCGGGATCAGTGATGCCGCGCCCGCGACGAGCAGCACCCACGTCGGCGCCGTCGGTGCCGAGATGCGGGTGAACACGATGACCGGCCAGTGCCACAGGTACCAGCCGTAGGACCGGTCACCGATCCAGGCGACCGGACGGGTGGCGAGCAGGCGCGACACGCCGACGGTCGTGGTGTTTCCGGCGGCGATGAGCATCACGGCGCCGAGTACGGGAACGAGGGCGATCACCCCCGGGGTGGGTGACGCGCCGGTGACGAACCAGCCGGCCCAGATGATGAGGCCGACGCCGACGAGCGCCGCGCCGGACGCGACCCGCCCGGTGATCTGCACGCGGGAACGCTCGAGGAACACGACGAGCACACCGGCGAGGAACTCCCACGCGCGGGTGGGCAGCAGGTAGAACGCGAACTGCTGGTTCTCGGAGAGGCTGCCCCTCGGGAAGCCGTGGGAGCCGGCGATGACGACCCCGGCGACGAACGACGCCACCCCGACCGCCGCACAGGCCACGACGAGCCACCGCGACCCGGTGCGCCCCGCCCGACGTCGGCGGCGCCGTGCCAGGCGGTGGACGCCGATCAGAAAACACGGGAAGACCAGGTAGAACTGCTCCTCGACCGCGAGGGTCCACATGTGCAGCAGCGGGTTCCACTCGCTGGAGAGGTCGAAGTAGCCGGTCTTGGTCAGGTGCAACAACGCGAAGTTGGCGCTGAACAGCGCGGAGGCGACCCCGACCTTGGCCGCCAGCGGTTGCAGGCCACTCGGCGGGGCCAGCACGAGCACCGAACCGAGCGCGATGAACACCAGCACGACGACCAGCGCGGGCAGGATCCGACGGACCCGGCGGCTGTAGAAGTCGCCGAGGCCGATCCGGTCGGTGGTGGCCAGCTCGTGCACGAGCAGGCGACCGATGACGAAGCCCGACACGACGAAGAACACGTCGACACCGAGGAACCCGCCGCTCCAACCGATGCCGCTGTGGAAGACGACGACGAGCAGTACGGCGATCGCCCGGAGCCCCTGGATGTCGGGGCGGAACCGCGGGGACGGCTCGGTGCCGGCGTGGCGCGCCGCCTCCGATTCCGGGCCGGTTTCCGAGGGGGCGCGTGTGGTCACCACCGTTCCCTCTGCGTCGGACACGGCGCCCAACGCTACTGGCGAAGGGTGCAGATCAGCGTGGTGCGTCGCGCTCGGTCGGGCTCAGCCGCCGACGCGCGCGGCCTGACCGCCGTCGACGGGAAGCATCACCCCGGTGATGAAAGCGGCCTCGTCCGACGCCAGGAACCGGGCCGCGTTGGCGACGTCCCATGCGGTGCCCTGATGGCCCATGGGGACGATCGCGGCGCGCAGACCCGCATAGTCGTCGCGGTCGATGCCGGCGTGCCGGGCCGCCGCGTCGACGCCCATCGGCGTGTCGATGAAGCCGGGCATGATCGCGTTCGCCCGCAAGCCGTACTTGGCGTTGGTGATCGCCAGGTTCTGGGTGAGCGCGTTCACGCCGGCCTTCGACATCTTGTAGGCGGTGATGCCCCCGGCCGACGCGATCGCCGCCAGCGACGACACGTTGACGATCACGCCGTGGTCGCTCCGGCGGAGTGTCGGCACCGCAGCCCGACACGTCCGCCACATCGCCCGCAGGTTCACGTCCATGATCCGGTCGTAGACGTCGTCGGCGAGCCGGTGCGGGGGCGCGTCGCCCACGCCGATGCCCACGTTGTTGTGCAGGATGTCGATGCCGTCGAAGGAGTCGTTCGCGAACTCGACGATGCCGTCGGGGCCGTCGTCGGTGGTGATGTCGACCACGAACGTCGAGATCGTGACGTCGTCTGCGGCTTCGGCGGCGGCGAGGCGCGCGGTCTCCTCCACGCCGGTGCGGTCGCGGTCGACGAGCACGAGACTCGCGCCTTCGCGGGCGAAGGTGATCGCCGTGGCCCGGCCGTTGCCCATCGTCTGACCCTCGGTCTGGCCGGCACCGACGATCACGGCGACCCGGCCGGCGAGCGAGCCGGTCACGTCCGCGAACCCGTCATCGCGCCGATCCGTTCATGACACCGAACCGATCGTGGGAAGGGGATCGTCGGGTTCGACGCGTGCCGATCGCAGCAGCCCGGCGAGCATCGCATAGTGACCGACGAGCATCGTGAACTCGATCATGCCGGCGTCGCCGTGGCGATCGGCGAGCGCGGCCCACGACCGGTCCGACAACACGTGGTCGTCGACGAGTTCGTCGACGCCGCGCAGCAGTTGGAGGTCGGCGTCACCGAGCGGGTCGCCCGGCTCCTCGGCGGCGCAGGCGAGGATCGCCGCGTCGTCGAGCCCCGCGGTCCGGGCGATGCCCACGTGCTGGCCCCATTCGTAGTCCGAACCGCACCGGGCCGAGGTGCGCAGGATCGTCAGTTCCCGCTCGCGGTCGGCGATGGTTCCTCCGAAGAGCAGCCGTCCGCCGAAGGGCAGCCACGCCTTGAGCAGTTTCGAGTGGTGCGCCAGGGTCCCGAACAGGTGCAGCGGTTCGCCGGGTCCGATCTGGTCGAACAGGGCGACCTGGTGGTCGTCGGCGTCCGCGCGGGTGACCGGTGCGATCCGCGCCCGGGACGTCTCCGAGGAGTCGCTCACCGGGTCAGTCTCCGGTGCCGTCTTCGGACGGTACCGGGACGATCACGACCGGGCACACGGCGTGGTGCACGATCGCGCTCGACACCGACCCGAGCAGCAGGCGGGCGAATCCACCGCGGCCGCGTGTGCCCACCACCAGCAGGTCCGCGGACTTCGATGCTTCGAGCAGCACGCTCGAAGCGTTGCCCTCGATGGCGGTCACGACCAGTTTCTCGGGTCGTTCGGCCTCGGTGAGCATGCCGGCGACGAGTTCCTCGGCGACCGACTGCGCGTCGCCGCCCAGCACCTCGAGGTCGATGGTCCATTCGACGCCGTACCCCTGCGCCCACTGGGCCGGAACGGCCCAGACGTGGATCACGTCGAGCCGGGCGTTCCGCAGTTTCGCTTCCTCGGCCGCCCAGTGCAGGGCATGCCGGGCACCGACCGAATCGTCGATGCCGACGACGATGTGGGGTTCTCCATTGCTCATGTCGACCTCCTCGTAACAGGTCCCGGCACCCTACCGGACCCCGTGGCGGGCGGGTCAGACGAGTTGGTGCGAACCGTCGTGTCGGGTGAGGATCGGGGGCGTGTCACCGACCGCATTCTCCTTCGATCAGGCCACCGCGGTCGAGCCGCGGGGCGACGGCGTGTTCATCGGGCACGTCGACTCCGGCTGGACCGTGGGCGACAAGCCCAACGGCGGCTATCTGTTGGGCATGATGGCGCGGGCCGCCGGCGAGGCACTCGCCGGGGCCGGGAGCGACCACCGGGATCCGCTCGCGGCGACCGCGCACTACCTGCGGGCGCCCGCCATCGGGCCGGTCGAGGTGCGGTGCGAGATCCTGCGCACCGGTCGCGGGGCCTCTCAGGTGCGTGCCGCACTTGCCCAGGAGGGTCGGGTGTGTGTGGATGCGACCTTCACGATCGGCACCCTGCCCGCCGACCCGCCACCGCCGTACTGGACCGCGCGCGAACCGTTCGAGGTCGCTCCCCACGAGTCGTGCATCCGGCTGCCCGCGTCGCGGGAGGGAGCGCCCTTCGTCGTGCCGATCATGGACCGCACCGATCTGCGGCTCGACCCGGCCGTTCTGGGGTTCGCGCGTGGCGAGCCCTCCGGCGACGCCAACCTGCGCGGGTGGATCTCGTTCGCTGATGGCCGCCCGGCCGACCCGCTCGGGTTGCTGTTCTTCTGTGACGCGCTGCCGCCGGCCACCTTCGAATTGGTGACGAGCGGGTGGGTGCCGACCCTGTCGCTGACCGTGTACGTGCGGGCCCGCCCGGCGCCGGGTCCACTGTGCGTGTCGCAGACGGCGCATGCGATCGACGACGGCCGGGTGGACGAGACCTGCGAGGTGTGGGACGCCACCGGGCGCCTGGTCGCCCAGGCCACGCAGCTCGCCGGCATCCGGATCACCGGGTAGTGGCCGGCTCGGCCGCGTCCGACCGGTTCAGCCGGCGATGTTCCAGGCGGCGCGGACCCCGGCTGCCGGCTCGTCGACGATCTTCGACTCGGCGTCGAGCACGAGGGTCGGGTGACCGGGGCGGTCCCAGGTCGGCCAGTCGGGCAGCCGTGCCGCTTCGGGGACCCCCGAGCGGGCGAAGGCGCACCACGCATCGGCGACGGTGGCCGCGAGATCACGCATGACCTCGTCGGGTTCGCCGGTGAGGAAGGCGGCGCCGGGAGCGTCGAGGTTGTCGAACACGAAGGGCACCTCCACCGCGTGGGTGGCGCCCATCATCCCGCCCATGCTGGTCGACGCGAAGTGGAACTCGTACACGCGGCTGGGGGCGTGCGCGGCCTGCGCGGCGGCGAGTTGCAGCGCCGGCATGCGGAAGATCGCATCGGTGCCGATCGCCTCGAACAGGGTCGACGGGTCGGCGTCGGGCAACAGGTCACGGTACGCGTCGAGGATCGCTCCGGCGCGGTCGCCGGCGATGCCCCGGAGCCGTCGGAGCACGGTCGCGTCGTCGTCGGCCTGCAGCGCCGGGGCCATCGCCACGAAGATCCGCAATTCGTCGCGGTTCGAACCCGCCACCAGGTCGACTCCGGTGGCCGAGCCCGCCGCGACCGCGTCGAGGGGCGCGTCCGGCAGGGTGTCGCCGTCGTGGACGGGTTGGAACGGCAGACCGTTCACGAGCCCGTAGGAGGCAGAGAGCTTCTCCTGCGCGGCGATGAGCGCGTCGACGGGGACGTCGCGCAGACGGTCGATCTCGGAACGGTCAAGGCCCAGCTCGTCGAGGACCTTCGTCGCGATGTCGGTGGCCCGGTCGACGCTCGAGACGTTCGACGCAGCGCCCGACTGGGCGATCGCGCGGTGGAACCTCCCCTTCGACGCGGGCAGGGCGAGTTGGGTGCCCACGCTCATGCCTCCGGCGGATTCGCCGAAGATGGTGACGTTGCCGGGGTCGCCGCCGAACGCGGCGATGTTGTCGTGGACCCAGCCGAGCGCGGCGGCCTGGTCGAGGACGCCGGCGTTGCCACTCCCCACGTACGCGTTGCCGCCGAGATCCGCGAGGTGCAGGAACCCGAGGGCGCCGAGGCGGTAGTTGACGGTCACCACGACCACGTCGCGGTGGGTGAGGTTGGCGCCGTCGTACCAGGGGACGATCCCCGAACCGGTGACGAATGCGCCACCGTGCAGCCACACGAGCACGGGTCGGCGGCCCCCGTCGGGGGCGGGGGTCCACACATGCAGGGTCAGGCACCCGGCCTCGGAATGGTCCGGCGGCACGCCGACGCCCAGCAGTTCGCTGACCCGGTCGGCGGGCTGCGGCGCGACGGGGAACTTGCCGGTCGCCTCGCGGATGCCCGCCCACCCCTCGGGCGGCGCGGGTGGTGCGAAGCGACGGGCGCCGACCGGTGGCGCGGCGTACGGGATGCCGCGGTAGCGGTAGGCGCCGCGGCGGTACTCGCCGCGCACCCTCCCCTGGTCGGTCTCGACGACCAGGTGGTCCGGGTCGAAGGCGTCGTGGTTGCTCATGGTCTCCCCTTGGTCTCGACGTGGTGGTTCACCGCGTGTGGCCGATCTGGACGATCCGGTCGAGTTGCCGACCGGCGAGTTCGGTCACCCCGTGCTGTGCCGTGGCGATCTGGTCTGCGATCCTGGCACGATCGGTGATCAGGCGCTCGGTCGCCTCGCCGAGACCGCGCGCGTCGAGGTGACGCGCGTCGATCGAGCGGTCGGCCTGGTCGAAGCGCTCGAGTACCTCGACGTATTTGTGGCTCCAGCCCACCACGAGCGTCGGCACGCCCATCGACAACGCGGACACCATGGCGTGGAACCGGCACGACACGAACACGTCGCAGCGGCCGATCAGGTGACGCAACTCGTCGGCGTCGAGGCGTTCGTTGACCACGACCAGGTCCGGGTGGTCGATGCGGGCGGCGATCGCCGCGACGAGCGGGCCGTCGTTGTTGTGGACCTTCGCCGGGTCGTCACGGAAACTGTGCGGCACGAGCAGCACCCGACGTCCCCTGGCCAGGTGCCGTTCGATCTCGTCGGCCATGAGGGCGACGAAGTCCCCGCCGGCGGATTCGACCTGGTCCCGGACGACGACGCTGGGCGCGATCCCGACGACCAGCCCGGGCGACATCAGCCTGACGTCGGCTTCGGCGACGCGTGGGCGGCGGGTGGCCGCGACCGGGTCGGGACGGCCGAGCGTGAAGGCCAGGTCGGTGCCCAGCTCGGTGTTGTCCAGTCCGAGTTCGTCACAGAACGCCTTGGTTGCTTCGCCACGCGCGACGACGAGGTCGACCCGTGGCAGCGCGACCCGGGCCGCGATCCGGTTGAGGCGACGCCGGAACGGCCCGAGGGCCTGGGCGCACTTGACGATCGGACGGCCGAGGAAGAACCCGGGGGTGAGGATGGCGAGGTTGAACACCAGGAACTTCTCGCGACCGTCGGAGAACGCGATGCCGCCCTGGTCGAGCACGACGTCGGCGGCGGCCAGGGCCGCGACCTCGGGCACCACTCGCGCGATCCACCGGCGCAGCGGGGGGACGAGGCGCCAGACGAGCGCGCCGGGGTTGATCGCGGTGCCGAGGCGGACCGGGCGGGCGTCCAACACCTCGAGATCGGTGCCGCGTGCGACCGCGCGGTCTTCGGTCGGGTAGTAGCTGAGCAGGGTGATCCGCGCTTCGGGGTCGCGTCGCCGCAGCCCGTCGACCGTGGCCAGCACCATCGACGCGGCGCCCATGTTGCCCGACAACGCCGGGCCGACGATCACGTACTTCATGTGGCGCCGACCTTTCGTTCCCGTCCGATCAGGTAGCCGACACCGAGCACCGCATCGGAGATCGTCGCATAGATCCGGGCGTTGATCGCGACCACGAGCGCGACCTCCGCGGGCATCATGCGCGACAGGATGATGACGATCACCGCTTCGCGCACGCCGATGCCCGAGGGCACGAAGAAGGCGACGATGCCGAGGATGCCGGCCAGGG
>JBDZVK010000101.1:0-8601 GCA_040255725.1 Actinomycetota bacterium | reverse complement strand
GGGTCGGATCCGCGGGCGGCTCTGGTCCTCGTCCGACCAGTTGCTGTACCGCTTCGTCGCACTGTGCGCGGCGCTCCCGATCGTCGTCGAGGCCGTTCGCCGTGGTCGATCCGGTTGGATCCCGGCTCAGGACGCCGCCCCCACCGTGCTCCGGGCATCGACCGCGATCGGAAGACATCCGACGCTGGTCGGCATGTTCACCGACTCGAGTACCCACGCCGGAGCGACCACTTACTTTCCCGGTGCATGGCAGCTCTACTGGCTGTGGGCACCCGTCAAGGTGCTCGGCATCACCTGGGGGCCGCTCCTGGGGATGGCGGTCCTGAACATCGGATGGCTGTTGCTGGCCGGCTGGTTCGTCAAACGCCGACTCGGTCACCGGGTCGGCGCCGCGGCCCTGGTGTTCGCCGCGCTGCTCAACTGGGTGCTCTCGCCGGCGCTGCTGGTGTCGCCGGTGCCGATGGTGATGGTGCTCCCGGGCTTCGTCGCGTTCTGTTTCGGGGCCTGGGCTCTCGCAGCGGGCGACGAAGGCGTGCTGCCGCTGTTCAGTTTCGTCGCGAACTTCCTCCTGGTCGACCATCTCGTCCTGAGCCTGCTCGTGCCCGTGATCGGTGGATCGGCGGTCGTGATCTGGGCCGCGGGGCTGTTCCGGCGACGACGGTCCGACCCGTCGCAGTGGCCGTTGCTGCGCCGTCGATCGTTGCGGGCGTCCGCCGGAGCACTCGCCGTCGCCTTGGTCATGTGGACCCCGGCGTTGATCCAACAGCTCACCCACGACCCGGGCAACCTCACCAACCTGTGGCGGGCCGGGCGGTCCCAGCCCGATGCGGTCCTGTCGATCACCGATGCGATCGCCAATTGGCTGTCACTGTTCATCGCGCCGCATTTCTGGTTGCGCTCCAGCAGGACGACCTCGTATCTGATCTCGTCGACGCCGGCCCCGTCGACGATCGCCACGACGGCCGCGGCTCTGGTGCTGTCGGGGCTGTGGCTCGTGGGCGCGGTCAGCGCGTATCGACGACGTGACCGGCCCGCGGCTGCGGCGTTGATCCTCGCGCTGATCGCCGCCGCCGCGACCTGTGTCAACCTCACCCGGGCGGTCGGCACGGTGGTCCAGCCGGCCCGCCAGTACGTGCAGTCGAGTTGGGTCGTGGCGATGTTCGTCACCTTCGCGCTCGTCTTCGCACTCGCTCGGGCAGTGCGGGGACGGGTCCGACGGTTGGCCATGCCGTCGATCGCGGTCGCGGTGGTCGCCGTGACCGTGGCGAACCTTCCCCACGCGGCGGTCACGTTCGGGGTGACCGTTCCGTCGGATGCGACGATCCGGATCAGCGAAAAGCTCACCACGGATGTGCGCGCGGCGGTCGACGACGGCGGCGTCGTCGCGATCAGGGGAACCGGCAGTGAGATCTACCCGTACGTCTCCGCGGCGATCGTCGCGCTGAGCGACGCCGGCATTCCCGTGTGTTCGGACCCGATTCCCCAGTTCGCACCGTCGTCGGTTCCGGACTGTCACGGCCGGCGGTTCGATCACGAGGTCCGGTTCGTCCGGGGCGAACTCACCGCGCTCGACCGTGACGGCCGGCGGATCGTGTCGTCGGCGTCGCCGCTGTCGGGCTCGGAACAGCGTGAACTGGCCCGAACGACCGCTCGTATCACCACACAGGTCGACGAGGTGGCCGCGCGCGGTCGGCACATCCGGCTGACGCCTGCGTTCGCCGCCTATCTCGACCGTCCCGAGACCCGTCAGATCGTTCGAGACGTCATCGGTGACCGTCGGGTGCTGGACTCCCTCGAGACCTCGATGGCGACCTCCTCGGGGCGGGCGTCGTTCGCCGATTACATCCGGGCGGCCGCCCTGGTGCCGGTGTTCGATCCCGACTACTGGACCGGCCGCGACGGCGACGCGATCGAGATCCCGGGGATCGGCTGGTCGGAGCTGACCAGATGGGCGGACCTCGAGCACCGGATGCGCACCGGCACGGTGACCGCGCTCGTCGCAGATGGGCGAGGACGGCCGGCGCGGTGACGGCGCACGAGCCAACCAGGTCCGACCGCATCGGGTACCGGGTCGTCGCCGTGCTCGGTGTGGTGCCGATCGTCGTCGAGGTCGTCCGTCGCGGCGTCACCGGCTGGATCCCGACGCTGGACGCGGCGCCGACCGTGCTCCGGGCGAAGTACGCGTTGGGGACGTCGCCGACGCTCGTGGGTATGTTCACCGATTCGAGCAGGTACGCCGACGCCGCCACCTACTTCCCCGGGGCGTGGCAGCTCTACTGGCTGTGGGCGCCGATCAGGCTGTTCGGGAGCAGTTGGGGCCCGCTGATCGGCATGGGGTCGTTGAACATCGGTTGGTTCCTGCTGGCCGGTTGGTTCGTGAAGCGCCGTCTCGGCCACCGCGCGGGCGCCGCGGCGCTGGTGTTCGCCGCGCTGCTCAACTGGGTGCTCTCGCCGGCGCTGCTGGTGTCGCCGGTGCCGATGGTCATGGTGTTGCCGGCGTTCGTGACCTTCTGCTTCGGATCGTGGGCTCTGGCCGCGGGCGACGAAGGCGTCTTGCCGCTGCTGGCGGTCGTCGCGAACTTTCTCGTCCTCGACCACCTCGTCCTCACGGTTCTGGTCCCCGCGATCGGCGGGGTCGCCCTGGCCTGTTGGATCGGCGGGGTGATCTGGCAGTGGCGGGGACGCTCCGACGAAGCCTGGCCTGCTCTGCGCCGTCGGTCGCTTCGTGCGGTCGCGGGCGCGCTGGGCGTGACCGCGATCATGTGGCTCCCCGTCGTGGTGCAACAGGTCACCCATTCCCCGGGCAACCTGACGAACCTGTGGCGTGCGGGGCGGTCCCAGCCCGACGCGGTGCTCTCGATGGCCGACGCGGTCCGCAAGTGGCTGTCGTTGTTCCTGCCACCCGACTTCTGGCTGCGGCCCAGCCGATCGTCGTCGTATCTGGTGTCGACCGCACCGCCGCCCTCGCCGATGGCCGTGGCGGCGATCGGTTCGGGCCTCGCGGTCGTGACGGTCGTGTTGGCCACGTGTGCGTTCCGGCGTCGGGACCGCGCCACGTTGTCGGCCCTGCTCCTGGCCACGGTGGCGTCGGTGGCGGCATGGGTGACCATCGTGCGCGCGGTCGGCCCGTTGGCGAACCCCTTTCCCGCGTATGTCCAGTCGAGTTGGGTCGTGGCGATGTTCGTCAGCTTCGCGATCGCCTACGGGATCGTCCGCTCGGCGCCCGGCCGCCTGCGCGGGTTCTCCAGCGGTGCGGTGGCGGTTGCCGCGGTGGTCGTCGCGGCGCTGAACCTGCCCCACGCCGCGGTGACCCACGGCGTCACCGTTGCGCCGGACCCGACGATCGACCGAAGCCACGAACTGGTCGACAGGGTGCTCGACTCGGTCCACGACGGCGACACGGTGGCGGTGCGTGCCAGTGGCTTCGGCGCGTACCCCTACACCGCCGCGGCGATCGTCGCCTTCGATGCCGCCGGGATCGCCTTCTGCGCCGATGCGATCCAGCAGTTCGAGCCGTCGCCGATCAGCGTGTGCGGCCCGCGGAAGGTCGATCACGAGATCCGGTTCGTCCGCGGCGACGGTGGCGAAGAGGCGGTCGACGGCTGGCGCGTGCTGGGTACGGCGACCTCGCTGTCCGCCGCCGACGAGGCAGACCTCGTACGGTCGACTGCCCGGGTCCGGGCCGGTGTCGCCAAGGCGACCGCGGAGGGTACCGGTCTCGCGTTCGCACCGGCGTTCCGAACCCTGGTGGAAACCGAGAGCGACCTGGCCGACATCCGTGCGAACGTGGCCGACGACTCGATCCTGAACCCGCCGGGCGGCCTGATGTCGACGCCTGCAGGGCGGCGGCGCCTCGCCGTGCTCGTCCACATGGCCGAGGACATCGTCCGCGACCATCCGCGTTCGGGTTACCCGGTCGATGTCTCGCCGGTGGTGGTCCCCGGTGTGGACCGGAGCGAACTGGTCCGATGGGCCGATCTCACCAGACGATCCGTCGGCCGGACCGGATCCGTCCTGATCAGATCGGCGCGCTGAGACGCGTGTACGGTCTGGCCTCGAAAAGGGGGTCACATGGAGCCACTGAATCGACGGGAACTGTTCGTCGGTGCCGCCGCGGCGGGAATGCTCGGCGTGGTCGGATGCTCGTCGGATCGGGCGACGTCGTCGACGTCGGTGACGACGACCAGCCTGCCGGCACTTCCGGCCGGCGAGGACGCGCCGTTCGACACGGTCGTGGTGCTGATGATGGAGAACCGCTCGTTCGACCATCTGCTGGGCTGGTTGGACGGCGCGAAGGGGAAACAGGCCGGCCTTCGTTTCCGCGATTCCACCGGTGCGGTGGGTGAGACCTGGGCGATCGGCGACGATCCCCAGGGCTGCGCGTACGCCGACCCGAAGCACGACTTCGCGTCGGTCCTCAAGCAGATCGGCGGCGGGAAGATGGACGGGTTCCTCGCCACCGGGCCGGTCGGCGACCACTTCCCGATCAGCTACTACCGCGAGGAGGACGTGCCGGTGATGGCCGCGCTCGCGAGGGGTTACACGACCTTCGCGAACTACCACGCGTCGTTCGCCGGGCCCACCTGGCCGAACCGCTTCTACCAGCACTGTGCCACCACCGACACGAACCACACCTGGATCTTCCCCGGTGACGTGGCGAACCCGGATCCGTTCCCGCCGCTCGACAAGCGCCCGTCGAAGCTCCAGCTCGCGATCTGGGACCGTCTCGCCGAAGCGAAGTTGACCGGGAAGTACTACTTCCACACCGAGCCGATGACCGGGCTGTTCCAGAGTGGACGCTACGACGCGATCTCGCATCCCTATTCCCGGTTCCTCGCCGACGCGAAGGCCGGCGACCTGCCGAACGTGGCGTTCGTCGACCCCGACTACGGGTTGATCGCCGAGCTGACCGGCACCTCCAACGACATGCATCCCCACGGCAGTGTCACCGTCGGCGAAGCGTTCATCGCCGAAGTGGTCGAGGCGGTCACCTCGTCACCGCAGTGGGACCGCACGATCCTCGTGATCAACTTCGACGAACACGGTGGCTTCTACGACCAGGTGCCGCCGCCCACCGTCGAGGACGACACCGACAACGGGCCCGGCGACGAGGCGAACTACCAGATCCTCGGGGTCCGGGTCCCGGCGATCGTCGTGTCGCCGTTCGCGCCGGCGAAGGTCGTCACCGAAGGCGTGTACGAGCACTGTTCGGTGCTCAAGATGATCGAATGGCGCTGGGACCTGAAGCCCATGACCAAGCGTGACGCCAACGCCAGGAACCTCGCGGATGCGCTCGACTTCTCCGAACGGCGCGAGCCCGTGGTGATCCCACCGCATCCCGACCCGACGCCCGCGGCGTGCCCGCCGGACGGTCGCCGCGGAGAAACCGGCACCGGCTGATGCGTGACGCGCAGGTCACGCGTCGCTCATCGCCCGCCGGTCATGATGACCACGAACGACCTGCTCGACCGTCGTCCCTCGAGCTCGGCCCAGCGCAGCAGCTTCTCGTCGGGCACCCCGCGGAGATGCACGAGCATGACGTCCCGGGTCCCCGAGAGCTGGTGGACGTTGGCGAGGACCCCCGCGAATTGACTCCTCGTCGCCATCGAGTCGACGAGTTCGCCTGGATCGGACAGAAACGACGGATCCGAGAGGCTCCGGCGGAGGTCGCCGGGCGGGATCGCCGATCGAATGAAGTCGTGGTACGCGGCGGTGGGTTCGAGCCGGTCGACCGTCGCGAGCGCGTCGTCGACGAGCCGGTCGAGCTCGTCGAGCTCGTGGCGTTCCGCCTCGGTGAGCGGATCGTACCGGCCGATCACCTTCGCGCCGGGGGGCGGGTCGGCGAACGCCGACGGAAGGACCTCCACGGTCACATCGGTCGCGCCGGACGCGCATCCGGACACCGGCAGATCCGACCACTGCGGCACGCCGTCGACGCAGAAGGCAACGTCGGCGTCGGTGAGCGCCACCGCGAGCGACGCGACGATCGGACTCGTGTAGATGTTCGGTTCGGCGAGCTTCACAGGACCGCGGTCGCGGACCGCGTCGACGACGAGCGGGTCCAGGAACCGTGCGGTGGCGATGACGTCGTCGGGCGCGGCGTACGTACCGGTCGCGAAGTTGGCATGCGGCAGGTTGGCGACGGCGAGGAGCGCGGCGCAGCCGACCGCGACCCGGGCGCCGAGAAGCGCCGGCGGCCGCTGCAGCGCGCGGACCACGCCGTAGCCCAACGTGAAGGTGACGAACATGGCCACCGCCCAAAGCGACAGGAAGTGACCGATGTAGGTCGGCGCTCCGGTGGGGCTCGGTGGAAACGCGAGGTTGATCCACGCGGCGACGAACGTGACCGCGCCCAGGGCCACGGCGGTGAACGCGGGACGATCGCGTCGTCGGACCGCCGAACGGATCGCGAATCCGGCGATCGCGACCAGCGCCAGAGCGGCGGCGACCCGCACGATCGTCGTGGGTGAGGGATCGTAGAACAGCAGGTTCGACGTGCGGCTTCCCCGCAGCCAGAAGGGCGGATGCACGAAGAACGAGATCATGACGTCGAAGGCCCGGCCCCAGACACCCGATTCGGTCGGGCCGGCCTTGGCGACACGCCAGAGGTTGGTCAGGTTTCCCGGGTCGTTCGTGAACTCCTGCACGATCGAGGGAAGCCACAGCACGATGGTCGACGCCGCCGACACCAACGCGGCGCGCCGCGCCCGGATCCATCGCCGGCGCCGGCCTTCTGGGTCCCGGGTGTGTGCCCGGACCAGTCCCGCTCCCCACAGTACGAGGGCCGCGAAGGCGACGAACGGAACGATCCGGACCAGGACCACCTCGTCGAGCAGGATGAAGTTGGTGATGAGCGCGAATCCGGGCAGCGCGCCGTCGTCGCCGGCGGCCACCGCCCACGCGATGAACAGGAATGCCGCGAACACCGGGACGATCATCACCTGGCCGGAAGGTGAGTGGAGCGCGGAGGTGCCCAGTGACCAGGTGAGCGCACCGAGGAACACGAGTGCGGCCATCGCGGCATGCGGTCCGAGCCGGCGCCGCACGCTCCAGCCGGCGAGCAGGATCCACGCCACGTTCAACAGCACGACGGACAGCAGCGCGCCCCAGATCGAGCCGAGCACCCGGATCGGGATCGACATCCACCACAGCCACCAGGGGCCGGGAAAGTACGTCGGGCTGTCGATCCAGTTGCTGGCGTCGGTGTAGATGCCGAGCAGGTGCGGGGGGACCCCGAGTGCGTAGCGCGCCCTGAGGACGGTGTGCGCGGCGTCGAAGGTCGGCACCCAGCCGTCGAGGCCGTCACGCACGGTCGCGACGAGGATCGGCACCACGACGAGCGTCGCGACGACCCGGTAGAGGATACGGGGATCGTCGCGCCGGCGGACGGGGGCGGACGTGGTGGTGTCGGCGTCGACGGCTCCGGCTTCACCTGCCCTTGGCACTCTCTCGCTCCCGTCGGGTGCCGGGTCGTCGGTCGATCCGGCGGAACCGGGATGCTACCGCTCGGGCCTCACCGGCGCGACCGGCGTGAAGCGGACGGGGAGCGACTCGTAGCCGGAGACGAAGTTGGCCGCGCGGTAGGCCGGCTCTTCGGCGTCGACCAGTTCCAGATCCGGGAGTCGGTCGAGCAGCGTTTCGAACATCACGCGCAGTTCCAGCCGCGCCAGCGACTTGCCGAGGCAGTGATGCGTGCCGTAGCCACCGAAGGCGACGTGATCGTTCCCGGTGCGACCGATGTCGAAGGTGAACGGGTCGTCGAACACCGATTCGTCGCGGTTCGCCGACGGGTACAGCAGCAGCATCTTGTCGCCCGCCTTCAACTCCGCACCGTGGAACGTGACGTCTTCGGTGACGGTGCGGTTCATGTTCTTGATCGGGCTGACCCAACGCAGCATCTCCTCGACGGCGCCGGGAACGAGTGACCGGTCGACCCGCAGTTCCTCCCAGCGGTCGCGTTCGACCAGGAGCTGGTAGAGCCCGCCCGAGATCACGTGGCGCGTCGTCTCGTCACCGCCGATCAGGATCAGCAGCGACTCGGCGATCACCGAGTCGGCGTCGAGTCGCATCCCGTCGACCTCGGCGTGGACGAGCACACTCATCAGATCGTCGGTCGCCTGGCGTCGTCGCTCTTCGGCGAGACGCATCGCGTACTCGCAGTAGCCACCGAACGCTTCGGCAGTCCTGGCCATGACGACTTCGTCCTCGAGCCCGGTGAGGCCACGCAGCAGGTCGTCGGACCACCCGAGCAGGGTCGCCCGGTCCTCGGGGGCGACCCCGAGCTGATCGGCGATCACGATCAGCGGCAGCCAGGCGGCGATGTCCCAGACGAAGTCGATCTCACCTCTGTCGGCGACGTGGTCGATGATCTCGTTGCACAGGTCTCGCAGGTGCTCCTCCTGCGAGCTGACCCGAGCCGGGGTGAATCCCTTGAACACGAGTTTGCGACGATCGCGGTGTTCCGGGTCGTCCATGTCGATCATCATCGCCTGGGGCGGCGCGTCGGGTCGGATGCCCTCGGCATTGGAGAAGACCTTCGGCATGCGTTCGGCTTCCATGACGTCTGCGTGGGTCGCGCATCCCCAGACGCCCGAGTTGGGG
>JBDZVK010000462.1:0-1704 GCA_040255725.1 Actinomycetota bacterium | reverse complement strand
GCGGCACCATGTCGGTCGGGCTCGCCTTCAGTCGCACGTTGGTCGACGAGTGGCGGCGCTCCGGGGTCACCGACGCGTTCCTCTCACCCGGCTCACGATCGACGCCGCTCGCCGTCGCGCTGGCCGAACGCCTCACCACCCACGTCGTCCTCGACGAGCGCTGCGCCGCGTTCAGCGCGCTGGGCATGGCACTCGCGTCGGGTCGGCCGACCGTGGTCGCCTGCACGAGCGGTACCGCGGGCACGCATTTCCACGCTGCGGTGGTCGAGGCGTCCCAGGCGGGGGTGCCCGTCATCGTCTGCACCGCGGACCGTCCTCCTGAACTCCACGACGTCGCCGCCCCCCAGACGACCGACCAGACCCACCTCTACGGCCGTGCCGTGCGGTGGTTCGCCGAACCGGGCCCGCCCGATGCCGCCACCGCGTCGGCCTGGCGGTCTCTCGCCGCACGGGCCGTGGGCGAGGCGACCGGCCACGTGCCGGGTCCGGTGCACTTGAACCTCGCGTTCCGCGAACCCTTTCTCGCCGACGACGCCACGTCCGGCCCACCGGGGCGCCCCGACGGCGGGCCGTGGCACCGGACGGGTGGTGCGCCGGGCCCGGCCGACCCGCCGGCCGACGTGCGAGCCACGTGCATGCAGGCCGACCGGCCGCTCGTGATCAGTGGCCACGGCGCGCCCGAAGGCCTCACACTCGACGGCGTCCCGGTACTGAGCGATCACCGCGGCCCGCTCACCGCGACGGTCGCCCACTGGGATCTGCTCCTCCGCGACCCGGGTTTCGTCCGGGCCCAGGTGCCCGATCTGGTGGTCCGCGCCGGCATGCCGCCGGCTTCCAAGGCGCTGGCCCAGTGGCTCACCCGGCTGGACGTACCTCAGATCGTGCTCGCGCCCGGCGGACAGTGGACCGACCCGTCACGGACGGCGACCTGGATGCTCACGGCGCCGACGCGGCTCACCCTGACCGGAGAGAACGGCTGGGCCGACGCGTGGAGCTCGGCGGGTGACACGGCGGGCGGGGCCGTCGACGCCGTGCTCGCGGCCCACGACGAGGCAACCGAGCCGGGGGTGGCACGGCGGCTCTTCGCGACGCTGCCCGCGGACAGCACCCTGGTGGTGTCGTCGTCGATGCCGATCCGTGACCTGGAGTCGTTCGCGCGGCCCCGCCATGACGTGCGCGTGCTGGCCAACCGTGGGGTGAACGGCATCGACGGGGTCACCTCGACCGCGCTCGGCGTGGCGCTCACGGGCGCACCGGCGACGCTGCTCATCGGCGACCTGGCCCTCCTTCACGACCAGGGCGCACTCACGGGGCTGGTCGATCGTGAGGTGGATCTGGAGCTGGTCGTCGTCGACAACCACGGGGGCGGGATCTTCTCGTTCCTCCCCCAGGCCGGCGCGCTCGAACCGGACCGGTTCGAGCGGCTCTTCGGCACGCCCCAACCGCTGAACCCCGAAGCTCTGTTGGCCGCGCACGGGATCGACCACGTCGCCGTCCAGACCGGCGTGGAACTCGACCGTGCCCTGGCCGAGGCCCACGGTCGGCAGGGCGTACGGGCGATCGTGGTGCGGACCGACCGGGCGTCGAACACCGCCGTGCACGACGAGTTGAGCGGAGCGGTGGCCGTGGCTCTCGGGTCATGACCGGACCGCTGCTGCTGCTCCACGGGTTCACCCAGACCACCGCCTCGTTCGATCCGCTGCG
>JBDZVK010000461.1:0-1712 GCA_040255725.1 Actinomycetota bacterium | reverse complement strand
CATCCGAGATGAGGTCGAGGGTGGCGAACCCGCGGGCGCCGACGAAGGGATGCCGAATGGCGAGCAGGTACACGAACGTCCCCAGTCCGATCCGGGTCGATCGGGCCGCCAGGGACCCCAGCAGGGCGAACGCGTCGAACACCGGCGCGTCCGCGGGGATGGGCGTGTGCTCCTCGCCGGGGCGGAGCTCGCCCGACATCTGCCGTGGCAGCACCAGATGTTCGGACACCCACACCGACTCGTAGCCGAGCTCGTCGGCGAGCAGCGTGATGTCCACGAACTGTCCGGGGCGGAGCCGGGCGAGTGGGATGCCGACCTTCATGTCCGACGTTGTAGTCCGTCACCCTGCGGTCTTGCCGCAGACCCGTCCCTCCCGTCGATGAAATCTGGAGCGAAGTGGTCGAAACACTGCCCATTCGCTCCAGATTTCACATGGCAGGGCGGGGTGCCACGCCGTCGATCCGGAGGTGACATGATTGTTAGATATGGCGAGTGGTGCTGCCGCGGGTTCGACCATTGCGATCGGTGATGAGCGGGTCGCACTCGCCGCGGCGCTACGGCGGTTCGTAGCCGTAAGGTGCCCGCCGCTGGTGGTGCGCAGAGCCGTCGACGACGGGGAGCGTGGCAAACCGGATTTCTGGGAGGCGATGGCGGAGCTGGGGTGGCTCGGTTTGCATCTGCCCGAGTCGACGGGAGGGCAGGGCTATGGCCTGGCCGAGGCGGTGGTCGTGGCCGAGGAGTTCGGCCGCGCCCCGGCACCCGGGCCGCTGTTGTCGACGCTGATCGCCGGGGCGGTGCTGCGCGTCGCTGCGGTCAGGGGCTCGGCCGTCGGCGCGGCAGGAGAAGCGACCCCGAACCGGACAGCACGCGACTGGCTGGCGCGCGTCGCAGCGGGTCGAGCCACGTTGGCGGTGGCGTCGACCGCACCGGCCGTTGTTGCCAGTGCCGACGGCGCCGCAGTGCAGGTCACCGGAAGCTGGGGAGTGGTGCCCGGCGCGGCCGTCGCCGATGCGTTCATCGTGCCGTTCATCGTGCCGGACGATGGCATCGTCGCCGGCCGTGCCAAAGGCACTGGCGACGACCCCGGTGACGGTCCCGGACCCGTCAGTGGTTCGGTCGAGCAGTGGTGTCTGCTCGATGCCGACCAGGTCACGACCCGGGTGGTCGATCCGCTCGATCTCACCCGCTCGATCGCCGAGGTGTCCGTCGAAGGGTTGACCCTGGACCCACAGCGACAGCTCACCGGCGTCGACGGTGCCATCGTCGACGCGGCCGTCGCGACGTTCGCCGCAGCCGAGTGCGCCGGAGTCGCAGCGTGGTGTGTCGAGACGGCCGCGGCCTACGCTGCCGAACGGCGCCAGTTCGGCCGACCGATCGGCCAGTTCCAGGCGGTCAAACACCGGTGTGCCGACATGCTGGTGGCGACCGAGGCCACCCGCGCCGTCGCCTGGGATGCAGCCGCCGCAGCCGACGCGTACCTGGCAGTTCTTGACGACCGCGGCAATGCCGAATCGATCGAGGAGGCGCGGATCGAATGGGTTCTCGCCGCCGCGTCGGCTGCGGCGGTCGCCCTCGACGCGGCCGTGCGCGTCGCCGAGGACTGCATCCAGGTGCTCGGTGGGATCGGGTTCACCTGGGAACACGACGCCCACCTGCATCTGCGGCGGGCCGTCGCGTTGCGCCAGCAACTCGGCGGAACGGCGCGCTGGCGC
>JBDZVK010000100.1:0-8753 GCA_040255725.1 Actinomycetota bacterium | reverse complement strand
TGAGTTTCGTGCCCGCCCCGCCGGCACCGCCGTTCGAGTCGGTCGATCGACCGCCTCCACCGCCACCACCGCTGATCTCGAAGTCGAGGTCACGTTTCATGGGGAATGCCGGGGCACTCCAGGAACCGGCGACGGCCGTGGAGAAGAAGGCCGTGCCTGCCGCGTGGGCGACCGGGATCGCTCCCAGGATCGTCGGCGCGGCCCAGGCCGCGCCCGTGACCGCAGCGCCGCCGATCAGGAACCTGCGTCGGTCGGTGTCCGTCGGTTCGACCGCTTCTTCCGCCATGGTGCCTCCCGGATCCGATGGTCCGGGCCGACGGGAGATCCGCCCGGAACGAATGTCATGCACTGTACCATCGGGTGTTCGGAGCCTCGTGAAGCCGGTACGGCCCGTGGGTGTGCCGGCAGCGTGCCCCGGCGGGTGCGGCGAACCGGTCAGACCAAGGTGAGATGGACGAAGCCGTCGGCGCCGTTGCCGGCCTCGGTGCCTCCGGCAGCGCCGGCGGTCGCTCCGCTCGAGGGCAGACCGGTACCACCGGTGTGGAACACCGCGGAACTGCCGCCTCCGCCGCCGCCGCCGTCGCCGGCGTACCCGCTGGGCAGGCTTCCGCCACCCCCGGCGCCGCCGCCACCACCCCAGTAGCCACCGGCGCCGCCCCCGCCGCCGCCGCCGTCCCAGTCGGACGAGCCGTTCTCGCCGTCGGCCCCGCTACCTCCGTTGCGGCCGCTGCCGTCCGAACCGCTGTTGCCGTTGCCACGGCGCTCGCCGCCCGCTCCCGGCCCGGTCGTGCCACCTCCTTCGCCTCCCCGGCCCGACGCCCGGCTGCTCGTCGTCCCGTTCTGGCCCTTGGTCCCCGCGATGGCGCCGGAGAACGCGCTCGAGCTCGACCGTGATCCGCCATCGCCGCCGTGCCCGGACCTTCCCGTGTGTCCACCGCCCCCACCGCCGCCACCGCCGGCGGCGATCACCAACACCGAGGCATCGGAGAAGTTCGGCGAGTCGGAGATTCCGGTTGCCCCGCCGCCACCGCCACCGCCGCCGGATGCGTCGCCGTTCGCGGCCCGGCCGTTGCCGCCGCCGGCGCCGGCGCCCACGAGCGAGGCGCCGCCGGTGCCCCCGCCGTGGTGGTCGCCCGAGCCCTGGCCACCGGTTCCGGCCTGGCCGACCGCCGCGTAGAGTACGCCGGTTCCCGGCGAGACGTCACCGACGAGCTGGGTTCCCGGCCCGCCCGCGCCGCCGAGGTGGTTGCCGTTGTTGTTGCCGCCGCCTCCCCCACCGCCACCCGCACCGCTGATCACGTAGCGCACCGCCCGGTTCGTCGGCACCGACACCGTGTGCATCTCGGCGGTGTAGCCGTTCAGGGTGAGCAACTCGGTGCCCGCCGCCCAGGCGGGCGCAGCGAAGGAACTCGCGACGATCGGCTCCGCGAGGCCCGCCAGCATCGCGCCGGCACCGAGCGTCTTGAGCGCGGTGCGGCGGTCGATTCCCGGGCGTCCGGATGGTTCGTCGTGGGCGTCGTTTTCGGTCATGTCGGCTCCCCTGCCGTTCGTCTCCCGATCACGACCACCTTAACAGAGTAATTACTCCGCTTTCACCCGGGCGCGCCGCCCCGGGCGGTCGAGGGGCTCGGCCGCGTCGGCGCTCGGCCGCTCAGGCCAGGGTCAGGTGGACGAATCCGTCGGCGCCGGTGCCACCGGAGCTGCCGCCGGCCGAACCACCGCTCGACCCGGCTGCCGGTGTGCCGTTGGACCCGGCACCGACCACCGCGGAACTGCCCGATCCGCCGCCGCCACCGTCGCCGGCCTGGGTGAGGTTGGTACCGCCACCGCCTTCGCCTCCGCCGGCACCCCAGTAGCCACCCCCACCACCACCGCCGCCGCCACCGTCCCAGCTCAGGTTGCCGTCGGATCCGTTGGACCCGGCGCCCCCGTTGCGGCCGCTACCCGCTGAACCCCCGCCGGCGTCACCGCCCCCGTCACCACCGGCGCCCGGGCCGGAGACCCCGCCGCCCTTGCCGCCGTAGCCCGAACCGCGACCGGAGGTGGTGCCGTTCTGTCCGTCGCCACCGGCTCGGGCTCCCGAGTACCCGCCGGATCCGGCCGAGAATCCGCCGTCACCACCGTGACCCGACTCGCCGGTGTTGCCACCCCCACCGGCGCCTCCACCGCCCGCCGCGACGATCAACGCGCCTCCCGAAAAGGTCGAAGTCGACGAGATCGCCGTCGCGCCGCCGCCACCGCCACCACCGCCGGACTGCGATTCGGTGCCGACATAAGGGTCGTAGTGGAGCCCGTTGCCACCTCGGGCGCCGGTACCCACGAGCGACGCGCCCCCGGCGCCCCCGGTCTGGTTGCTGTTCGTGCCGCCGCCGCCACGACCACCCTGGCCGACTGCCGCGTAGATCATGCCGACGCCCGAAGTGATGGTTCCAGTGAGCTGCAGGCCGCGGCCGCCGGTGCCTCCGTTGTGGTTCTCACCGGTGTGGCCGCCGCCGCCACCACCGCCGGCGCCGCTGATCACGTAGTGCACGCGCCGACCCGCGGGCACCGACACCGAGTACGTGGTCGACGTGTAACCGTTCAGCGTGAGCAACTCGGTGCCGGCGGCCCAGGCCGGCGCCGCGAACGTGCCCGCGATCAACGGTTCTGACAATCCGGCAGCGAGTGCGCCCGCGCCGAGCGCCTTGATCGCCGTCCGACGGCTCACACCTGTCGAATCGCCGCCCTCGTCGTCGTGCTCGTCGGTTCCTGCGATGTCGGTCACGGTTGCTCTCCCGGACTCGTCGTTCGGCTCTTCGGACCGACTCTACCCCAGGTTCGGGACCTCATACCCGGTCGCACCGGGCAGAGCCGACCGGAGGCCCCGTCGAAAGCCGTGGTTCGCTCGCCCATCCGTCCGGTTCGACCGGTCGTCCCGGGCCCCTAGGCTCCTTCGATGGACTTCGACGCGCAATCCCGGCCCGCACGGTCGGCGGGAAGCCGGCTCGTCTTCACCGACGAGGGTTCGCACATCGAAGACGCAGCGGGCGGCCGGAACCTGCCGGTCAGTGAACTGGGGGCGATCATCTGGCGGTCACTCGACGGGTCGACCACGATCGACGAGATCGCATCGGACATCGCCGAGGCACGCACGTCGACGGTCGCCGAGGAGGCCGCTCGGATCGTCGAGTTCGTGCAGGTGCTCGGTGATCAGGGTCTGCTCGGCGAGCGCCAGACGAGCGACGCGAACGACGACGCGCCGGCCGCGGAACCCGATCCCGTCGACGTCGCGGACGAAACCGAGGGGTCGGCCGGGTCGCATCCGCTGGCGTTCGACTTCATCATGGACCCGTATCCGATGGCGTCGGACCCGGCCGGGAGGCCGACGAGTCTCGACCTCTTCCTCGCCACCCTGCCCGCCGACGCCGTCCAACGACCCATCTTCGAAGCTCTCGCGGAGCGGATCATCGACGCCATCGGGCCGGACCGGACCGTCTGGGGGATGAAGCTCACCGGCGACGAGGTCGCCTGGGAACTGTACTTCTACCCGCATCGCCGCGATCCAGACACGACCCCGGCCACGTTCTTCGAGCGGGCACGCAATGCCTTCGAAGGCGTCGTCGGCTGGGCCGCGCCGCGGGACATCCCGACCAATGCCAGCCTGGTCTCCTTCGAGTTCACACTCGAGCACGACGCGGTGACCGAACCCCGGGAGATCGACGTCTACCACCCGGTCGAAGGGGGCGCGGACATGATCGTCGCCTACCGCCACTCCGACGGCCACCACCGCCTGAAGAACACCTACGAACTCTTCCGGTTTCCGGATCGCCTCGATGCACTGAAGGCCCGACTCGAGTCGTCGCGCTTCGCCTCTCCCGTGAACGAAGGCGTGGCCGCCGACCATTGGCTCGGCGAGATCGAGGCGTCGAAACGATGCTCGCTCGCCTGGTGCAGCTACAAGCCCGAAGGTGACGGCATCTACCTCGGGCTCGTCGACGCGTCCGATCTCGCCCGATTTCTCGACCGGTACTCCTACCCCGCTCACCTGCGCGGATGGGTCCTGAAGCACCTCGACCGGCTCGACCACCTCCGCTACGACCTCGGATTCGACTACACGGTCACCGACGGCACGGTGGACGTGGCCAAGTCGGGCTTCTACGGGTACTTCTGAACCCCTCGGAACGCGACGGCGCGACCTGAGTGACCTCAGACGTGGTACACGCTGACGAACGGGTCCCCTTCGGCATCGGTGCCCACGATCAGGCGATGATGCCCGTGGCGCGCCGCGGCGGTTGCCCAGGCGGTCGCTTCGGCGCCGCCGACCCCGGCGAGCGCGGCCAACCAGTGCGCGACGGCGAACCGGTCGCCGTGCGGAGTCGGCACCGCGACGTGCAGGTCGATGCTGTGGCGGCCACCCTCCTCGATCACCTCGAGGTCGTGGACGTCCAACGGCGCCGCCAGGTCGCGATCGAATGCGACGAACGCGCACACCGGCTCGAACCAGTCCGAGTCGGTCGGCAGGACGACGCGGAGAGCCTCGCTTACGGTCACCCCGGGGTCGTGTTGGCGGCGGTACACCGACAGCACGGTCCGGTCGTCGGGGCCGACCCGCTTCCAGGCGACGAACCGCGGCGGGGTGGTGGCCGGCCCCGCCGGGGAGATGACCGACGCGTCGTGCAACTCGGCCACGGTCGGAAACGCCGCAGCGAGCGCGGTCCAGGTCGCCATCTCGGCGACTTCGAGGTACAGCTTGTGGCGACGGGTCGTTCCGTCGTCGCCCAGATCGACGCCGACGACGAACCGGCCGTCGTGACCGTCGAGCCCCACGACGACCTCGGCCGCCGGATGTCCGGTCGCGAACTCGCCGATGGCCTGCACCGCCCGGTCACGTGCGTCCGGGTCCATCGGCACGGGCAGGGTCCACGTCCATGTCCGACGTCGGTCGGCGATCGCCCCCAGGTTCAGCTTGACCGACCGGCCCCGGTCCGCGAACGCACCGACCTCGGCGAGGGCCGCCGAGGCCACCGGCGGCTCGACGGTGATCGGTGCGCTCACCGCTGATCGGCCCCCGACCCCGTGCGCGGCGACGCACCTGACGGCCAGGTCCACGACGGTGCCCAGATCGTCGTCGTAGCTTGCGCGGCGCATCAGGTCGACGGTCGCAGCGATGAGCGACGCATCGTCGTCGTCGTCGAGGGCCTCGTCGAGCACGATCCGCTCCAGTGGTCGGCGCTGCCAGAGTCCGTCCCCCCCGCTGAGCCCCGACGCCCCGGACTCGCCGATCCTCCGGCCCGCTGCAGCCGCGTCGAAGGTCCACACCGACCCCGCATCGGCGGCCAACCACACCTCGTCGCGGACGACCGGCACGTCGTTCCCACCGTCGGAGCCGGGACCTACGGTGCTCACCTGCCAGAGGCCGCCCTGCTCGGTGAGCCACATCCACCCGAGGCGCCGACCGTCGGGCGGCCGGACCCCGACGAGGTGCGCGACGGCACGGCAGATCGCCCCGGGGACGTCTTCGGACCCGAGCGGCCCCCACACACCCGACGGCGTCGCGACCAACACCGCCCGGCCGTCGGTGCCGGGGAGTCCGAGCACCCGCACGGCACGTCGGGGGTCGGAGCCCGCCGCCCCGGCCGCGTCGGCCACGTCCGGCGGCAGCGTTGCGAGCCACTTGCCGGGCGCGTCCACGTCACCGAGCAGGTCGACCACGATGGTCCCTGCAGGCGCCGTCACGGTGATGGTGCCGAGCCGCGCTGCTCCCGATCGAGGGTCCAGGTCGAAGCCGAAGGCCGTCGCGCTGGACACGCCGCCCCGGGCCGCTGGGGTAGCCGGTCGCGGACCGACGGGAAGGCGTCGGCTTCCCGCCCGGGTGGCATTGGGCGGCTCCAGGTCGGGCAGCGGCACGTCGGGCGACCGGTCGAGTTCGACGAGTCCGTTCGCCTCGAGGCGACGCGCGGCTTCGACGACCGCGACCCGCCGTGCGGCGACGTCCCCCTCGGCGACGTCGCCGAGGCGATCCACGGCGTCGGCGAGGGTCGTGTGAGGGGGCACCACCGTGCACACCGCCGTCTCGTGGGCGTCGAGCACCGTCGACCGACATCCCGGCACCACCGCCAGCGCACCGGCGGCGACGCCGAGGGGGAACACCCGGAGTCCGGCCTGGGGGGTGGCCCGAACTCCCTGCCACTCGTGCCACCAGGCGTCGTCCGGTGACCGACCACCCACCGGGACCCGCGACGTCTCGGTCGCCAAGCGGTCGGGATCGGCCCCGGTCGCGACGACCCGTTCGGCCAGTGCGAGCGTGTCACCGTGCGTGATGCTGACCACCGGCACCGACTCCGCGACCCGACACAGCGTGGCGAGTCCTTCGTTGCCCGAACGCACGAGGTTCAACGTGTTTCCGAGCAGCAACTCGATCGCCTGCTGCGCGCTCAATCGCACCGCCGAGGCCGGTGACTGCGGCCGGTAGGCGGTGTGCAACACCAGGTCGACACCGCCGACGTCACCCCACAGCGCGCTCACCTCGCGACGGATCTGTTCGGGTCGACGGTGTTCGCCGGGCGTGAGCGGCGCGCCGACCGGGTCGAGGCCCACCAATGCCTGCGAGGTCGGGTCGAGGGTGAGCGGCTTGGGATACGCCCACGCGTGCAGCGACGACGCGTCGATCCCGATCGACTCGTCGCCGAGATAGTCACAGCCTCTGGCCAGGAGCGCCGCGACCAGGGTGGACTTGCCGGTGTTCATCGGCCCGGACACCACCACCACACGTCCGCCCGGCGTTCGCACGGCACCTGCGTGGAGCACGACCATCGACTCCGAGTGCGACACCGTGTCGTTGACGATGGTGGGAAGCTGCCAGAGCAGACGGTCGACGTCGGTGAAGTGCCAGAGCGAGTCGTCGATCACGTCGACCCCACCCGATCCGTCGGGCACCAGCCCGAAGTACAGCGTCGGATCCACGTCGGTCACCGGTGACCCCAGCAGGTCGTCGACCGCTTCGACCAAGGCCCGATCGGGTCCACAGAAAGCGAGGTACCGGTCGAGCACCCCGTGGGTCGCCCCGACGAACCAGTCGGGCTCGGGAGTGCGGACCCGGGGGATCCGCGGGGTGGGAGATTCGGGGTGCTCGCTCCGTCCCAGCAAGCCGAGCCCGGTGAGCGTGTCGACGGCACCCTCGAGTCCTCGCCGTGCCGTCGTCGGATCCGCGCCGGCCTCCTCGATCAGCAGTTCGACCAGTTCGTCGAGGTCGGCGGTCTCATCGGACCCGAGCAACCAGGCGGCGAGCGGCCCCACGAGGTGCGCGGTCTCGGTGAGCGTGTCGAACACCGCGGCACCGTCGGCGAACGGCGCGATCAGCAGCCCTGGTGACGCAACGATCCCGTGCTCGACGGACAAGGGGCGTGTCGGAGGAACCCGTCAGGCAAGCGTCAGGATGACGTAGCCGGCGCCGCCGGCCGCGCTCGGGCCGCCACCGGCACCGTAGGTGCTGCCCCCGGATGCGGTTGCCGCGGCCGACGAGTACGCCGATCCGCTCCCACCGCCACCGCCGCCGTTCGAGGTCAAGGCTCCATTGCCGCCTTCGGCACCGCCGGCACCCCAGTAGCCGCCGGCGCCACCACCGCCGCCGCCGGAGTTCGAGCCGAAGTAGCTGGTGCCACCGTTGCCGCCACCACCACCGCTGTGGCCCGACCCGGCAGCTCCCGGAGCACCGTTGCCGCCGCCGTCGGCCACGGCGCCGGCCGAGGCGACCCCACCGGCGTTTCCTGCGGCTCCACCAGCGGCCGCGCCATTGTTGCCGGCCCGGGCCGTCCCGGCGCCGATCGCACCGCTCACGTTGCTGCCACCGTTCCCGCCGGTCGTGCTGCCACTGCCGTTCCCGGCACCGCCGCCGCCACCACCACCGGGGGCGACGATGAGGACCGAACCGTTGAAGCCGCTCGCGTCGGACACCACCGAGGCACCGCCGCCACCACCGCCACCACCACCGTCACCACCACCTTCGTTTCCGGCCTTTGCGCCCGCGCCGTACAGCGACGCGCCGCCGGCTCCGCCGGTACCGCTGCCTCCGGCGCCACCGTTGCCGATGGCGACGTACAGCGTGTAGGGCGACCCTTTCGCGCCGATCGTTCCGGTGAGGCTCGTCCCCGTCCCGCCGCTCCCCCCGGAAGCACCGTTACCACCACCTTGACCGCCGCCGCCACCGCCACCGACGAGGGTGAAGTTGACCGCGCGTCCCAACGGAACCTCGACCGACAGCGCGGTCGGGGTGAAGCCCGCGTGCTCGAGCAGACCGGTGCCGGCGGCGAAGGCCGGCGAGGCGAAGCTGCTGTAGACGAGCGGTGATGCGAACGCCGCACCGGCGGCTCCGACACCGAGGGTCTTCAGTGCCGTCCGCCGATCGATCGGCTTGGTCACCCCACTCGCCACGTTGTCGTCTGGCATTGCGTCGGTCACGACGATCCCCCTGCGCGGAATCGGAAGGAACAGGAACTGCGGAACTCTAACACGACCCATCGCGCGTTTTCACCAAAAACTTTCGGAACGTGTTCCTCCCTCGCTGATACGAATGGCCTCGTGATCGGCGCCGTCACGGCCTCACCGTGCCCTCCTCGACCTGCAGGACCAGATCCGGATGGGTGCCCGCGGGCACGTCGGCCGCGGTGGTCATCAGGGTCTGGCCTTCGGGCAGGTTCGCCAGCAACGCCGCTCGACGCGACGCATCCAACTCGGAGAACACGTCGTCGAGCAGCAGGATCGGCGCCGACCCGGTC
>JBDZVK010000460.1:0-1722 GCA_040255725.1 Actinomycetota bacterium | reverse complement strand
ATCGGCGACACGATCCGCTACTCGCTCACCGCGGATCCCGTCGAGGAGGCCCGCGCGGGCAAGCAGTTGCTCGAGGCGCTGGGTCTGAGGGACCGCACCGGCCTCGACCTGATCGCCTGCCCGTCGTGCGGGCGCGCCGAGATCGACGTGATCGGGCTGGCCGCCGAGGCCCAGCAGGCACTCGCCGACAAGAACCTGCCGTTGCAGGTCGCCGTGATGGGGTGTGTCGTGAACGGTCCCGGCGAGGCAAGAGATGCCGATCTGGGGATCGCGGGTGGACGCGACAAGGGGCATCTGTTCGTCAAGGGTCGCAACGTGGCCGTCGTCGCCCAGGACGAGATGGTGCCGACTCTCGTCGAATGGGCCGAGTTCATCACCGAGCACGGGGTCGAGGCCGCCCTCGCGCGCGTCGACCTGGCCAAGGCCGAACGCGAGGCGCAGCGCGACCGGGCCGCGCTCCTCGTCGAAAAGGGCGCCGACGTGAACGGCGACGGGGTCCGCATCGAGCGCATCAAGAAGATCGAGCGCGCCTGAACCATCCCGCTCGGTAGGGTCGACGTCGATGAGTGGTGCGACGACGAGCGAGTCCGACCTGTTGTCCCGAGTTCCCCACGGGTTGTACATCGCCGGGGAATGGGGCGCCGGCACGGGAGGGGTGACCTTCGGTGTCGACGATCCCGCCACCGGCGAACCGCTGGACGTCACCGTCGCCGACGGCACCGCCGCCGATGCGGTCGCCGCGCTCGACGCCGCCGTCGCGGCGCAGCCCGGTTGGGCGGCGACGCCGCCCCGGGAACGATCCGAGATGCTGCGCCGGGCATTCCAGGGTTGCGTGGACCGCGCGGACGAGTTGGCGCTCGCCATGACCCTCGAGATGGGCAAGCCGCTCGCCGAGAGCCACGGCGAGGTCCGCTACGGCGCCGAGTTCTTCCGGTGGTTCGCCGAGGAGGCGGTGCGGATCGACGGGCGCTACACGGTCGCACCGGGCGGCGACGGCCGCATCGTCGTCACCTCCCGACCGGTCGGACCGGCACTGTTGATCACGCCGTGGAACTTCCCACTCGCCATGCTCACCAGAAAGATCGGTGCCGCAGCGGCGGCCGGCTGCACGATGGTGTGCAAGCCCTCGGAGGTCACGCCCGTCACGGCACTGATCCTGATGACGATCCTGATCGACGCCGGATTCCCGCCCGGCGTGTGCAACCTCGTCACCACGACCGACGCGGCCGCCCTGTCGACGGCACTGCTCGCCGACCCGCGACTGCGCAAGATCTCGTTCACCGGGTCGACCCGGGTCGGAAAGTCGCTGCACGAGGCGGCTTCGGCGAACCTGCAACGCGTGTCGCTGGAGTTGGGTGGCAACGCGCCCTTCCTGGTGCTCGCCGACGCAGAGGTCGACGCGGCGATCGACGGGGCGATGGCCGCGAAGATGCGCAACGGGGGAGAGGCCTGCACCTCGGCCAACCGGTTCCTCGTGCACGAGTCGGTCGCGGACCACTTCACCGCCGGCCTGACGGCACGGATGACGGCGCTTCGACTGGGCAGGGGCACCGAACCCGGTGTCGAGGTCGGACCGATGATCCGTGAGCGCGACCGGGCCAAGGTCGCCGGCCTGGTCGACGATGCCGTGCAGGCCGGCGCCGACGTGGCCACCGGCGGCGCGTCCGCCGACCGGCCGGGATGGTTCTACGAGCCCACGGTGCTCGCCGAGGTGCCCGCGGA
>JBDZVK010000099.1:2187-8792 GCA_040255725.1 Actinomycetota bacterium | reverse complement strand
GTGGCGAAGACGATCTTGGTGAGGAACGGCACCTCGAACTTGGCGCCGTAGTCGAGCGACAGGAAGTCGACGTCGCGGTCGAGCGGGACGATCCAGCGGTTCAGGAGCTGCTCGGGGGTGAGCGACTGCCGGCCGAAGTCGTCGATCGTGAGCACCCCGTTGTTGGCGATCATCTGCAGCGGCGCCAGATAGACGCCGGCGTCGGCCTGGTAGCTCAGATCGAGCTGGCGCGCCTGGAGTTCGCCGCCCACGATGACGCTCGGTCGTTCGCAGCGCATCCACCGGCGGTCGAGTCGGTCGGGCTGCGGGTCGATCGCCCGGTGCACCATCGGATCGTACACCGAGATGATCTGCGAGTCGACCTCGACCGCGTGGGGGATCAGCACCGAGTCGTGTTCGGTGTTGATCATCCGCTCGGCGATCGACGTCTTCCCGGTTCCCGGCGGGCCGTACAGGAAGATCGACCCGGGGGTGTGGATGGCGGGACCGAGCTGCCCGAGCAGCTCGTCGGAGATGACCAGATCCGAGAACGCGTCCCTGATCGAGTCGGGCGTGATGGTGGGCCGTTGATGTTGGGCCTTCACGATCCGCGTGTAGTCGTCGAGGCTGACCGGGACCGCGCCGGTGTACTTGGAGGACTCCATCCGTTCGACCGCGAACTGCCGGCCGGGCTCGGAGAGCTGCAGGATGTAGCTGCGTCCTTCCGCGCCCTGGATCTCGATCATGCGGTCGTGGCGCAACTTCTCGATCACCTGGTCCGCGAGGACCGGCGAGATGCGCAGGCGTTCGGCGAGGCGCATCGTCGTGGTCTGGCCTTCACGGAGGATGCGCCGGACCGCGATGTCGAGGACGAGACTCGGAGGGATCCCGAGATCCTGGACGCGGAGCGGCTCGGCGGGATCGGCAACTGGCATGGACCCCTTATCGGCATCCGTCGGCCGATTTTCACGTTCGACGGCAGCGAAGGTCGGCACCGCGGGGGTGACGTTCCCGGGGCGCGACGTTCCCGAGAGCCCTTCGAACCGGCGGAGCGCCCTCGGCAGGATTCGAACCTGCGACCGGCCGATTAGAAGTCGGCTGCTCTATCCGGGCTGAGCTACGAGGGCCGGGGCGAACCATTGGCGCACGCGAGGTGCACGCGGCCGGCGTTCGGGCCGACTCATTCTACGCGAGCCCCCGTGCACCGACCCGGTCGTCCCGGCCCGGCGAGGTGACCGGCCGGGCGCGGGCGCCCGGGTCGCCACGTGCTCGGAACGGTTCAGCCCGTGTAGGCGGGGGTCGCCCTGACCGGGGTCGCCGGCATCGACGTGTCTGCCGGCGCCGTCGTCGTGGTTTCGGCCACCGTCGTGGTGGGTTCGGCCACCGTCGTGGTGGTCGCCGGGTTCTCGCACTCGGCGGTCGGGGTGATCGTCACCGAGCCGTCCCCTTCGTTGACGCCGGCCGCGGTGGAGTCACCCAGGCTGGAACCACCGCCACCGCCGGTGTCGAGGTGGTCGAGACCGATCGCACCGCCACCGCCGCCGTACAGGCCGCCGCCACCGCCACCGCCGCCGAAACCCTGATGGGATTCGGTGGCACCGTTGCCGCCGGCTCCCAATGTGCCCGCCGCTCCGCTGGGGCCGGCGTCGCCGGGTTCGTCGACGTAGTGACCACCGACACCGCCCTGACCGCCGGCCGACGCGGTGCCGGCGCCGCCACCGGTCGCGGGCACGTAGCCCTCGGAAGCGGGTTCGTCGGTTGCCGCGGTCGCCGGGTTGCCTCCGACACCGGGCACGCCGTTGGGGGCGTCATCGGCTTCGGTGTAGGTACCGACGCCACCACCGCCGCCTCCGACGATCACCCGGTTCTCGAGCTCGGTCCCTCCCTGTCGCACGTCGGAGGCGCCACCACCACCCCCGGCGGTGTTCCCGAAGAACTGCCCGTCGGGATCGTCGGGCCGTCCGCCGCCGGCGCCGCCGCCGTTCCAGCCGCCGGGGCCGCCTCCTGCGAGCGGCGAGCCGTCACCACCACGGCCCCCGACCCGCACCTGCAGGCTCTCACCGGGGCTCACCTCGATCACCGAGGTCGCCACGCCGCCGAGACCACCGGGCATCGCATCGCCCTCGGTGTCATCGGCACCCCAGTCGTTCAGGCCACCCTGCGCGCCGGCGGCGACGATCTCGACCTCGCACACGTCGTCGGGGACCACGTAGGACTGGGCGGCACCGGTGAATCCGAACTCGGTGGCCGCAGGCAGCGCCGCTCCGGCACCGCCCGCGAAGAGCGTCGATCCGGCCAGCAATCCGAGCGTGGCGGTTCCCACCACGGCCCTCCGGCCTACTCGTCGAGACAGGATCATGATCGTCGGATCTCCTCACGTGACGGTTGGGTCGCCATCTCGCCGAGCGTTCCCGTCCGGCGAGACCGCGGACGTCGCACATTCAAGCAGAAGCCGAACGCCCGGAACGGCTTTTCGCCCCCGGGTCACGGCCGCGGCACGGCTACGACCGGCCCGGCGACCACCCCGCGACGCCACGTGTCACACCGATTCGAGGACGGTCGAAGGGTTCGTCCCGGCCGTCGATGCGCGCGTCCGACGCCCCACCGGGTAGCGTGGACGACGGTCACGAGACCGGGTGGAGGCATGCGCACAAGCGCCGCCCCGGTCCACGATTCCCCCAACGGGGCGGTCGGGCCACTCTCTCGCAACGACGGGCTGCCTCTCTCGTCCCGGCACCCCTCGAACCGATTCGGAGTTCTTCCTCGTGACCACTTTCGCCGACCTCGGCGTGCCCGACGACGTGTGCGACGCGCTCGCCGCCCACGGCATCGCCGACGCTTTCGACATCCAGGCCGCCACCATCCCCGCCGCCCTCGCCGGGCGTGACGTGGCCGGGCGTGCCCCGACGGGCAGCGGCAAGACCCTCGCCTTCGGGATCCCGCTCGTCGCCGATGTCGCCAAGGCGCGACCGAAGCATCCCCGGGCCCTCGTGCTGGTCCCCACCCGTGAACTCGCCGCCCAGGTCGCCCGCGACCTGGTCTGGCTGGGCGCGGCACGAGGCACCCGCGTGCAGTCGTTCTACGGTGGTGTCGGCTTCGACAAGCAGATCAAGGCGCTGCGACGTGGCGTCGACATCGCCGTCGCCTGCCCCGGGCGGCTCGCCGACCTGGTGAACCAGGGCATCGTGCACCTCGACGAGGTCGACCGGGTGGTCGTCGACGAAGCCGACCGGATGGCCGACATGGGTTTTCTGCCCGAGGTGCGACGGCTGCTCGATGCCACCAGTTCCAAGCGCCGGACGCTGTTGTTCTCGGCGACCCTCGACGGTGACGTCGACGTGCTCGTCCGCCGGTATCAGCACGACCCGGTCCGGGCCGACGTCACCCCCGAAGAAGCCGAGGGCAACGTCGTCCACCGCCACTGGGTGGTCGAGCGCTCGGACCGCGTCGGCACGACCGCGGCGATCATCGAGCGGTCGGGTTCCACGATCGTGTTCTCACGGACCCGTCACGGCGCCGACCGGATCGCCCGCCAGCTCGGCCGGTTCGGCGTGCGCGCGGTGGCGATCCACGGCAGCCGGACCCAGAAGCAACGTGACCGGGCGCTCGCGGACTTCACGTCCGATCGTGCACAAGCGCTGGTGGCGACCGACGTCGCCGCCCGCGGCATCCACGTCGACGACGTGGCCTGCGTGGTGCACTTCGACTTGCCCGACGACCCCAAGGACTACGTCCACCGCTCGGGCCGGACCGGGCGCGCCGGCACCGAGGGGTCGGTCATCGCCCTGGTCGGCGCCGACCAACGCAAGGACGCTCGCAAACTGGCGCGCATCCTCGATCTGGACGTGACCCTCGGCGAGGCGGAACTGTCGCCGATCCGGGCCGGCGAACGCACCCCGGTCGCCGATTCCGCCCCGCGACCGTCCGGCCCCGGCCGTGCCGCCCGCGGCAAGCCCAAGCCCAAGAACAAGGGCGGTGGAGGTGCGGGTGGCCGCGGGACGCACCAGAAGCGTCGCCCGCCCCAGCGTTCGGGTTCTTCGGAGCCGTCACGTCCGGGGGGCACTGCGACGTCGCGCCGGACCGCTTCGTCGACGGGCAACCGCGCGCGCACCGACGGCAAGGCACGCCGCGCGGCGGGCACCGACGGTGGGCCGCGACACGACCGGTCCGACCGCCGAAGTGGTGGGGCGAAGGCGGGCGGCCACAAGCCGCGCAACCGCCGCGGCCCCAAGACCCGCGCCCGAGACGCGCGCTGAGCGCCGGGCGACGACCGTCGCATGCCCCCACTCGATCTCCGGGTGGTCGCGGCGGTCGGTCCGGGTCGACCGTCGGCAGATCGCCTCGTGGAGGCGTCGGCGATCTCAGCCTCAGAACACGCCGGATTCGCGGAACATCAAGGCGATCCGTGGCCCGGCCGACGCCGACTTGGGTACGGCGTGCTCGAAGGTGTGTTGACAGGTACCCCCCATCACCAGCAGATCGCCGTGCGCCGGTGTGAACCGCATCGACGGGCCGCCGCCGGTGGGCCGCACCAGGAAGCGCCGCGGCGCACCGAGCGAGACGATGGCCACGACCGTGGTCGCCCGGTACCGACCGGCGACGTCGCCGTGCCAGGCCACCGAGTCGGCACCGTCCCGGTAGAGATTCGCACTGACCGCCGACAGATCGAGGCCGTAGTGCGCGCCGAGGGCGGTGGCCATCGCCGGAAGCGGATCGGGCGGATCGACCCAGCCCCGGGTCGACAGACGCGGCTCGTCGACCCGCCGGTCCCACATGATGCGTTCGTGTGCCCGCCAGGGCGCCCGGTCCACGAGCTGCGCGAACACCTCGTCGGCACCCGACAGCCAGCCGGGCACGTCGTCGATCCAGGCGCCGGCACCCAGATGGTGGCGGGTCACGGTGGCGAAGGTGTGGTCGAACCCGACGGGCTCGCACGCCAGCAACGAGGCCTGGAACATCGCGTGCAGTCTAACGCTGCACGAACGCGTGTTCGATTCAGGGGGTGGCCGGTCGTGCGACCCGGGGTCGTCACGCCCGAATCGGTCGCCACAGCCGCATGCTCGTAGGGTTTGCTCGGTGAGGACCTTCGCCGATCTCGGCGTGCCGAGCGATCTCGTCGACGCGCTCGCCGGGCAGGGCATCGATGCGCCGTTCGCGATCCAGACCGAGACGATTCCGCCCGCGCTGGCCGGTCGTGACGTGTCGGGCCGTGCGCCGACCGGCAGCGGCAAGACCATCGCCTTCGGGGTGCCCCTGGTCGCGAACGTCCAACGCGCCCGCCCCAAGCGGCCCCGCGCGCTGGTGCTGGTTCCCACGCGTGAGCTCGCCGCGCAGGTGAGTCGCGACCTCGCCCGGCTCGGAGCGGGCCGTGACGTGCGGGTCCACGCGTTCTACGGCGGCACGAAGTTCGAACCCCAGGTCACCGCGTTGCGGCGTGGCGTCGACATCGCCGTTGCCTGCCCCGGGCGGCTCGCCGACCTGGTGAACCAGGGCATCGCCCGGCTCGACGGGGTCGACCTGGTCGTGATCGACGAGGCCGACCGGATGGCCGACATGGGGTTCCTGCCCGAGGTGCGTCGACTTGTCGACCAGACCGACGCACAGCGCCAGACGCTGCTGTTCTCGGCAACGCTCGACGGCGACGTCGACGCGCTCGTCAGGCGTTACCAGCACGAGCCGGTCACCGTCGACGTGACCCCCGAGATCACCGGGTCGCGGCTCGAACATCATTTCTGGTCGGTGCCGCACGCGAAGAAGATCGAGGTCACCGCCCGGATCGTCGACCGGGTCGGGCCGAGCATCGTGTTCACCCGCACCCGTCACGGCGCCGACCGGGTCGCCCGGCAACTCGAACGGGCAGGTGTCGAGGCCGTTGCCATCCACGGCAACCGCACGCAGGCCCAGCGCGACCGCGCCCTGCGGGCGTTTCGGCGCGGTGAGGCGCGGGCGCTGGTCGCCACGGACGTGGCGGCACGGGGCATCCATGTCGACGACGTCACCTGCGTCGTGCATTTCGACCTGCCGTCCGACCCGAAGGACTTCCTGCATCGTTCCGGTCGGACCGGACGTGCCGGCGCGGCCGGCGTCGTGGTCGCTCTGGCGATGCCCGATCGCCGCAGAGAGAACACCAAGCTGTTCGGCGCGCTCGAAGTCGACGTGACGCTCCGCGATCCCGATTTCGACCGGCTTCCGGCCGCACCGGCCCATCGGAAGCGACCGCGGCGACCCGACCGGAGCGGGGGCGACGGGCGCGCCCGCACCGGCTCGCCCACCGGCAGGAAGACGCAGCACAAGCCTTCCGGCGCTCGCCGCAAGTCCCCGGCCGACGCCCCCGCCGACACCGGACCCGGCAGGACGAAGGGCGCCCCGGCTCGTGCGCGCCCCGACCGTCGCCGCGGCCGTGACCGCGCCCGCGACGGGGGCCCGGTCGCAGGCCGTTCGGGAGGCGGAGCGAGACCGCGCAGCGCCCACGACGACCCTCAGGCCGACGGCGGATCGCCCGGCGGGGCACGCGCCCGGTCGCGTGCGCCACGCGACCGGCCGGACCAGCCCCGACGTGGCGGTCCCGGACCCCGCCGCGCCCGGAGTGTCGACGACGACCGGCCACAACCGGGTCGAAGCCGGGA